>JBAPNE010000118.1:0-2828 GCA_049278975.1 Candidatus Kryptoniota bacterium | reverse complement strand
GACCAAAGTAACTCCTGGAACCGACCTCGCTGCTTCCTCGATGGGACGGGTTACTTCGACCATCATCCGGTCGGCGGGTTCCTCACCGTTATCCGCGAGAAGTACTATCTTTGGAAAGTCAATGTCGGGGAACAACGACACTGGTAATCTGAATAGCGCGAATGCTCCACCGAGGCTGATTATAATCGCCGTGAACAGGACAGCTCGGCGATGTGAAGTGACAAACCCGTAGAACCCCATGGGTTATTTCACTTCTATGCCGGTCGAATCCGGCAGTCCGTATCCACCGCTCGTGACGACAATGTCTTGTATGCTAAGTCCGGAGATTATTTCGACATGTGTCGAGTCCGATAAGCCGATATTCACCGGCGTCAAAAGGGCAAGCGTATCTCCTTGCGCACGTACCACAAAGTATTTGTTCAACTCGTCGTCATGGTACACTGCCGATTTCGGCACAAGAAGAACGGACATACGCTCGCCGATATTGATTGCGGCAATTCCGAAGATGCCCGGCTTTAAGAGCTGAGGCACCGAGTTGAATGTAATGCGGACATCAACTCTTTGACTTGAAGGATCAACGTCCGGATTTATCGCGGCGACGATCCCGCTCATCTGCGGGAAATTAGTCGTAGGAAATTTCACGATGACTTTCTGCCCGCGGTGAACAGATTGAGAATTCTGAATCGGCAAGTTTGCCATGAAGTAAACTGAACTATTGTCCACAATTTCCAGAAGGTCAGCATCTTCGGTAACGTACTCTCCATCCGTGACGACACGGTTACTTATTGTCCCGTCGAACGGAGCGGCAACCACAGACTTCGAAGCCGATTGCTGCGCAAGTTCCAAAGCTTTTTCAGCCTCGTTCTTCTGGGCATCTGTTGTCGCCAATGCAACCATCTCCCTCGCGCCTGCTATTGCTGCGTCCGATTCCTTTGAGATGATGGTTAGAAGCGCCTGTCCCTTACGAACATAGTCTCCTTCTAAAACCTTCAGGTCAACAACTTTACCCGATATGACGGCGCGAATCTTCTCGTCCCTTAGAGCCTGAGCTGAACCCGGAACGTTTATGACCTGGGTCATGTCTCCGACGGTAACCGCAGCAACTTTGACCGGTGCACGCGGCTTTACATCTGCTTCACCTTTGTCGCCATTCGAGCACGCCGCTGCGAATAATGAAAGTACCAGTATGAAAAAAGAATTGCGGATGGTTTTACCATTCATTTGGGTCAACTCCATTATAATTGAGCCGCCGCATCTTGAACTCACTCACTGAGATCACGTTCCTCGTCTCCTCGATTGAAAGCTTTGTATCATTTATCGACTGTATTGCATCCAGCACTTCTATGCTTGAGCCGCTTCCGCCCGCGTATTTCGCTTTCGAAAGGAATAGATCCTGGTGTGCGGTCGATAAGTTGGCGATAAGCGAATTAAGTTGTTGCTTTGCCTGCACATAATCATTTCGTGCCTGGGCAAATTCGGATTCCAAAGACATTCTCAGAAAGGTGGTTTGTTCGGAAACGCTCTCTGCTTTTAGCTGAGCCGCTTTGAATTGGCTGTCGAAATAGCCGTAAGGAATAAGCGGCAAAGTGAAACTCACCCCGAAAGAAGCCCCGAACACATTTCCAAGTCCTCGCTGGAGATTTGGTATTGACGTCAGAGCACCAGCATCGGCGGAGAGTGAAATAGCGGGCATGGATTGCGTTTGAGAAATCTCGGCATCGAAGTCAGCGTTCTGCTTTTCAAGTTCTGCGGAAGCAAGGTCGATGTTCTTCGAAGCATGGAAAGAGGTATCGATATCGCTAGACGTGATTGAAGTATCGACGCCAGTCACTTCCACTTGTGGGATTCCAGCGCCTGTCGATAAATCAAGAAGCGCATTTCGATACGAAGCTTCTTTTGCGCTTGCTTCAATAACAGCATTGTTTAGACGAACGGAAGTTTTGAGCACGTCGTTTTCACTTGCTTGTCCGCCGGCATGAAGCTGGGTCACGAGCGTGAAATAGTCCTTCAGGAGTTCCACGTTTTCGTCAAGAACGGCAAGCTCCCGTTTCTCTTTCACCGCGAAAGTATATGCGACAGCAATATTATAAAGTACATCACCTTGAAGTTTCTTCAGGCCTGCAGTTCCTTGTTGAACTCCCAAATTACCCTTTTCCATCTCCAGGCTTTTCAACCCACCATTGTAGAGAATGTAGCTTGTGCTCAACTGAGCACCAAACTGTCCGCCGTTTGTGACGGCAGGATCATAACCCCAGGATGGCGCGACAATCAATTGGGAGTTGATTCCTATCTGTGGGTAGTAACTCTTGCGAATTGCATCGTTCGCATAGGTTGCGGCGCTCTCTTCCAACCTGGATGAAACAAGGAGAGGGTTCTGTTTGAGTGCGGCTTTCAGATAATCATCGAGTCCATGGTACTTGGCTTGAGCGACAGACATATCAAATGATAAAAGAAGATGCGTAACGATAACTATAATTATCGTATATATTGGCGAGGCACCTGTCGTCCACCGTCGCTTCAGATAGAAAAAAGGATTATAAGAATCAGTAAGCACATCACAAATTAATTCATAGAAGGGAAAAGACGAAATGATTAATTAGTTGGGCAGTTTCCTATTTTGAAGCTAAATAAAACTTCTGGAGTTGGGGTACGGTAGCTGATGGAACTGTGTGGTCTAACTTTATTACGGTAGGCCATTTCTCTTCCATTACTATTCTTGTTCGACGACTGTGTCAAATATCTCTCGATTTAGTAATTCATCCCCTGGACAAACTCAACAAACATTTAAATTTAGATTTTCACTTCCGGTCACGTCCCAACTCCAGTGC
>JBAPNE010000117.1:0-2619 GCA_049278975.1 Candidatus Kryptoniota bacterium | reverse complement strand
TTCTTCGGCTTTGCGAACGAGACTTTTGCCAATCCCCTTACCCCGCGCTGACTCATCCACCACAAGTCCCGTGATCTCGGCAAACTCTCCGGATTCGATCGTGGCTTTTATTGCAGCCTGGATCCATCCGTTGACGAATCCGTCCTCCTCGGCAACAAACACCACCGTGTCCCCTTTGTCCATGATTTTTTGAATGCGGTGCAGCACATTCTCACATGTCGCTTTGTAGCCGAGTTGAACGCATAACTCCGTAATGCGGTCGGCATCGGCTAACGTCGCCTGTCGGATCGTTACCCCTGACACGGCCAATGTTTAGTATCTCGGCAGACTTTTATCTATTCTTTCAGCCCAGGCGTTAATTCCACCGATAAGATTTTTCACATTCTTGAATCCATTCTTACGAAGGAAGTCGGCAGCTCTGGCACTGCGTGCTCCCGATTTGCAGTGTACCACTATCTCTTTCGAAGAATCGAGCTCGCCGATTCTTTTCGGCAATGTCGCAAGCGGGATCAGATATGCGCCGATGTTTACAATTTCGTATTCGTGCGGTTCGCGAACATCGAGAATGAAGATATCGTCGCCGCGATCTAGTTTGGATTTTAATTGTTCAACTGTAATTTCGGTTTTCTCGTCGATGACTTCCTCCGGTTGAGTTATGTGCGGTGCGACTCCGCAAAATTGTTCGTAATCGATCAGCTCGTGGATTGTAGGATTGTCTCCGCAAATCGGGCATTCCGGATTTTTTCTTAACTTCAGCTCGCGGAATTTGAATTTCAATGCATCGAACAAAACGAGTCTTCCGATCAGGGGTTCGCCTTCACCCAGAATAAGTTTTATCACTTCCAGCGCTTGTAGGGATCCGATTATCCCCGGCAGGACTCCGAGGACCCCGCCTTCTGCACAGCTCGGCACAAGTCCCGGCGGGGGTGGTGCGGGATACAGACATCTGTAACATGGTCCACGCTTCGCATCGAACACGCTCACCTGTCCGTCGAACCGCAGGATGGAGCCGTAAACATTCGGCTTACCGAGCAGGACACACGCGTCATTGACAAGATACCGCGTCGGGAAATTATCCGTACCATCAACGATGATATCGTAATCGGCAAAAAGCTGAAGTGCGTTTTCCGATGAAAGCCGTTCTTCGTATGTGTCAATATCTACGTTCGGATTGATGCCGTTTAAAGTCTCCCGCGCCGATTCGAGTTTCGGCCTTCCGATATCCTCAGTCGAATGTAAAACCTGACGCTGGAGGTTTGTCAGATCCACCACATCGAAATCGACGATGCCAATTTTTCCTATTCCGGCGGCGGCAAGATACAAACCGAGAGGCGAGCCGAGTCCGCCTGCACCAATCATTAAAACTTTTGCCGCCTTCAATTTCTTCTGGCCCTGCAGTCCGACTTCCGGAATGATCAGGTGCCTGCTGTATCGCAGTACTTCTTCATTAGATAGTTCCGTGTCGATCGTTGTGGTTTCGACCTCTGTCCTGCGTGCGCGATCTTCGACCCCGCCAGCAATTGAGGGTATGATGCTTACAGTATCAGAATCTTTAACGGGAGTTTTCTCCTTTGCGAGATACCGGATGTCTTCATCATTCACATAAATGTTTACATAACTCCGCAGAGTTCCATTCTCGCCATAGAGATGCTGCCGCACTTCGCCATATCTCGAAGTAAGGTCCTGCAAAACTTCCCCCACCGTTTTGCCGTTGACTTCAACGGTATCCTGCTTATCTGTATACGGACGCAGCGGCGTCGGGATAAAAATCTTTATTGCCATTGATTAACCTCATCTATTTAAAAACTATTTCTAATTATCAGCATTCAGCATTATGTTTATTACTTCTTCACTTCATTAGTTACAGTATCTTCCACTGAAAGTTCTTTTTCATCAAAATGTTCTCTTGTCTCATTCAATTTCCAGGCGGTCAACTTATTCGCCTTGCCTTGAGTGATCGACACGACAAAGTAAGTGAACCATGGCAGCGCGTGTTCCGTGTCGAATGCCGACGGAATCGCCGGATGGTCGGGATGAGAATGATAGAAACCCAAAAGTTCTAAGCTTCTTTGCGCCGCCGTCCGTTCCGCCTGCAAATATTGTTTCGGCGTCACAAAAAACCTTCTTCGGCGATTTTCATCCTGTTCATTCTCAAGCTCGACGACCGATTCGATAATCTGTGTATCACCATCATTCAGTCCGAGCATGATACCGCAGCATTCTTCAGGATATGTCTGCTCGCCATGTTTTTCAATTTGAACAACGGATTCTTTCTGCACTCTAATCATCTATCATCTCTCATTTTTGCTACTCTTCACTTTCCTACTTTCCGTCAGAGAAATGGTCGCTCCCGTATCTTGCACCGCTATCAGGGAACACCGTTACTACGACGCCCGATTTTAAGTTCGAAGCAACTTTCAATGTCGCAGCCATCGCCGCTCCCGCCGAGATGCCCACGAACAAACCTTCTTCACGCGCCAACCGTTTAACCATTTCGTAAGCTTCTTCCGTGAAAATAGTAAGCTGGCCGTCGGCGATTTTAGGATCATAAATTCCCGGGACAATCGACGTCTTCAAATGTTTCATCCCTTCAAGGCCATGGAGCGGGGAATCCGGCTG
>JBAPNE010000116.1:0-4516 GCA_049278975.1 Candidatus Kryptoniota bacterium | reverse complement strand
GAGTTACTTTGGTCAGATCGGCTACGAGCAGAGGCTCATCCGAGGTAGATGTCAACTTCAAATGGGGGACGGATATAATTCAGGCGCTCCAGCTTCTACAGGGGAAAGTCGCAAGCATTAGAAACGAGCTTCCGTCAACCGTCTCGATCGACATTGAAAGAATGAACGCCACGGTATTTCCGATCGAAGGATTCAGCCTGACTTCGGATTCTCTCGATCAGGTTCAGCTTCGGGACCTTGCCAACTACGTCATTCGTCCGGTGCTCCTGAGAATAAATGGAGTCGCGGAAGTAAGAGTTGTCGGGGGAAGGAATCGCGAGTTTGTCGTCGATGTGGATCCTCAGAAACTCCAGGGATATGGATTGAGCATTGACGATGTTGCTCAGGCCGTGAAGAAGACGAACTTTGTCTCCTCAGCGGGGCTGGTCGAAAGAAACTATCAGATATACCTCTCCTTAGTTGACGGCTTGTACAAGACTCTTGACGATGTCAAAAACACAGTCGTCGATTTCAGGAATGGCGCACCGATAAAAATATCCGATGTGGCAACGGTGGAAGCATCGGAACAAATAGAATATATCCGCGTGACTGCCGACGCGAAACCGGCAGTGCTTGTAAATATCATGCGACAGCCCGATGGTAACACCGTTGAGATCGGGAACAACGTAAGAAAAGCTCTTATTGATTTATCAGGCGTGATCCCGACGGGTGTGAAAGTTAAATACTTTTACGACCAAGGGGATTTCATAAGCAGCTCGATCGGGAGCGCACGGGATTCGATTGCCGTCGGAATTCTCCTTGCCATCATCATCCTTTTTATTTTCCTGAGGAGTTTCAGAATCAGTGCGGTGGCAGTCATAACACTCCCTGCGGTAATCGCGACCACGTTGTTTTTCCTCGAGGCGATGGGACAAACCATAAACATCATGACGCTTGGAGGAATTGCCGCGGCTGTCGGACTCATAATTGATGACACAGTCGTATTGGTTGAAAATATATTCAGGCATCTGCGGACTGAAGGGAAGACGGTACATGAAGCCGTTGCAAACTCAATCAAGGAACTGCTGCCAGCCGTAATCGGATCAAGCCTCAGCTCAATCGTGGTTTTTCTGCCATTCGCATTCTTGTCCGGAGTAACCGGCGCGTTCTTCAAGCCGCTTGCGTTTACGATGGCAACTGCGCTCTTCGTTTCACTCATATATTCATTGACCCTCGTGCCGCTTCTTTCGGAGAAATTCATAACGGCGCGCGTGGCTGCAATCCAAATAGAACGCGAGCAACAATCCGGACACGAGCTGAAAGCTTTTCATAGCCGCGCAATAAGATTCTTGATAAAATGGAAGGCCATGGCTCCCGTCTGGATGCTGGTCGCTTTTGCTCTCGGCTATGTGGTCTTTACACAAATCGGGAGCGGATTCATGCCGGAAATGGATGAAGGTTCCTTCGTACTCGATTACCTATCTCCGCCTGGCACTTCGCTCGATGAAACGAATCGGATGCTGACGCATGTCGAAAGTATTATAAGGGAAATTCCCGAAGTCGATTCATATTCGAGGAGAACCGGAACACAGCTCGGTTTTTTTATTACCGAGCCGAACAACGGTGATTTTCTGATAAGACTGAAGAATAATCGTTCCCGTTCCGTATTTCAAATCATAGATGACCTTCGCACTAAAGTTGAGTCCACGGAGCCTGCACTTCAAATTGATTTCGGACAGGCGATGACCGATTTGATTGGAGATCTTTCTTACACTCCGTCTCCAATCGAAATAAAAATATTTGGTTCCGACCAGAATGCAATTGAAGAGAAAGCTAACGAGGTCGCAAACCTTATCAAAAATGTGCCGGGAGTAGTCGATGTGTTCAACGGGATTGTTGTCAGCGGTCCATCTATTGTTGTCAAAGTTGATCCGACCATGGCCGCACGCGCTGGGCTAACGCCCGACGATGTGCTCGTTCAGCTCCGTGGAATGATTGAGGGTTCTTCAGACACGTATATACTGAGAGGCGAAAAGTTCATTGGTGTGCGTGTTCGGTTTCCTGACGATTATCGTTCGTCGCTGGAACAAATTCAAAATGCAAGCATAAGATCACCGAAAGGATTTTATGTCTCGCTGAAAAACATAGCCGCTGTCGATGTCCAAAAAGGGCAAAGCGAAATCGACAGGGAAGACCTGAAGCTGATGGTACCAGTTACAGCGAGGATCTCGGAACGCGATCTCGGCTCCACGATAGCCGACATCCGAAAAGTTCTTGACAAAAAGTTAGTGCTTCCGCAGGGAGTCACTTACACATTCGGCGGACTCTACCAAGCACAACAGGAGTCTTTTCTTGGTTTGTTGATTGTGTTGATTGCGGCGGCTCTTCTCGTCATAACGATCCTCATCTACGAGTTCGAGGAGTTCGCTGTAACCGCAGCCGTATTCCTGACAAACCTGACCTCTTTATTTGGAGTCCTCCTCGCACTATACATAACCGGTATCAGCTTCAATATCTCGAGTTTTGTGGGAATGATAGTGATGGTCGGCATAGTCCAGGAGAATGGCGTCTTCATCATACACATGGTTCGCAAGCTTGAAGAAAGTGGAATGCCTCCTCTTGAAGCACTTGTTGAAGGCACTGCGATGCGAGCACGGCCAGTATTGATGACGACGTTCGCGGCCGTCTTCGCGTTGTTGCCGTTGGCACTCGGTCTCGGTGCCGGCGCGCAGATGCAGCAGCCGCTGGCTGTGGCGGTGATCGGAGGGTTTACACTATCGAGTCTGCTCTTGCTGTTTCAACTCCCGACCTTATATGCTTTTCTGCGGAGGTTGAAGTAGAACTGCCATTTCCACGTGTCCATATCGTCACCGCTCACTTCGAACAGAAATATGAATAGGGCTGTCCCGCCGCAAAGGAGGGCACTTTGCAGAGGGACATTTTAGGAAATTACTTCAGAAACTCATTTTGTTCTCAAGAGTGGGATATTAAGTTACAAGAACGTACATGTGGTACGGTGATTTGGTTACCTACATCTCGGCAACCCCATCTTATTCCAGACACGAGAGACATGAATTTCTTGCGACATCCGCAATAAATACTGAGCGGGTCACTGACTTTGCATTGGTACATAACCCGCACGCAGGCCATCTCGCTTATTCTTACAGCTTACAGAAAGCCAAAGTTATTTCAAGTAAAGAAGTTTTTTCACTGAACTAAATTTACTTGATCCATCTTCGCTCTGAGCCTGAATACGGCAGAAATAAATTCCGCTGCTCAATTCAGACGAGTTCCATTCAATGTTATATCGACTCGGCGCTTGCATTCCATCCACCAGATTCGCGACCACCCGCCCGAGTACGTCGTAAATTGTGACTTTCACATGCGCACTCTTCGGAAGGTCATACCGAATTATGGTTGAAGGGTTGAACGGATTAGGATAGTTCTGGAATAGCGCGAACTCTTTTGGAATTCCGGCGAATTCGTCGACAGCATCTATTCCAGTGCCGGTAGAGAAATTCGCTGTTGTAGAATAATTGCCTGTTCCACCCGTATCTATAGCACTTACATGCCAATAGTACTTCATGGTTGCTGCGAGTGGGCCACTCAATTTCATGGATGTATCTACCATGGTGGTGTCAAAGACAACTGTCGAGAATGCGCTATCTGAGGAGATCTGCAGGTGATATTTTGATGCGTTCGTTGACGGATTCCACCTTAGCGTTGCTCTTCGTGGTTGGCCGGTTGTTCCAATGGGTGAAACAAGTGCAGGTGGCGCTGGGATAGCAATAATTGTCACGAATGAATCTACTGCCGAGAACGCGCTATATCCTGCTGTGTTGTATGCACTCACTCGCCAGAAATATTTCGTCAGGTGTGCAAGTGCGGTAACCGTCCTTGTCGTATCAATGACATTCGAGTCGTTCACAACATAAGTTGAGAATGTATTATTCCCGGAAAGCTGGAACAGGTACTTTGTTGCCGTGGAGCTTGTGTTCCACTTGAAGACGAGAGTATCCGCACGCTGGAACGTGGAGTTATTCGCAGGGAGCAAAGCCGTCGGCGAGGCAGGCGGCACAGGCGGAGGGGGAGGAGCGGCCTCTGTTGTGAATGAATCTATTGTCGAAAATGTACCATATCCTCCTGCATTGTATGCACTCACCCGCCAGAAGTATTTCGTGAGGTATGCAAGGGCGTAAACTGTCCTTGTCGTGTCAGTGACGTTCGAGTCGTTCACAACGTAAGTTGAGAATGTATTATTCCCGGAAAGCTGGAACAGGTACTTTGTAGCCGTAGAGCTTGTGTTCCACTCGAAAACGAGAGGACTCACGCTCTCACCAGCGGAGCCGTTTCCAGGGAACAAAACAGTCGGCGCCGCAGGGACGGCGATAATCGTCGTGAAAGAATCTATTGTCGAGAATGTACCATATCCTCCTGTGTTGTATGCACTCACTCGCCAGAAATATTTCGTCAGGTGTGCAAGTGCTGTAACCGTCCTTGTCGTATCAGTGACGTTCGAGTCGTTCACAACATAAGT
>JBAPNE010000115.1:0-13339 GCA_049278975.1 Candidatus Kryptoniota bacterium | reverse complement strand
CTGACGCACCGACTTAACTTCAGTTCCTTTGAGGACTATACCCGCTTCGGTAGTTTCGAGAATCTGATACTCGAATCGCGCCCGCCTATTCTGAGCTACCGTCTTTTCCTCTGATTCCATTTCGTTTCACTTTCCATATTTAAAGATTGCAATCGAGGCCATCACCCTTTTGTCCTTTGAGCTCTAAGCTAAACAGTCGCCCAATCGCCACTTAAAATGCTAAATATTACCTTTCAAAGTCAAGATGGATGCCAATAATTTTTTTGAGTCGTTGACATCACATATTTTAAGCAGAGCGACGAATACAATTCTCCGTTTCGCTCTCCTGATTTCCATCACGTTTTCCTTTTTGAGCCGCATTTAATATATTGAATCACAAAAAGTGAATGGAAGATGGCACAAATTTCTAAACCAGAGTTAACACTTGAAAAAATTGTTTCACTTGCAAAGAGAAGAGGATTCGTTTTTCAATCGAGCGAAATCTATGGCGGCTTGAATGGCTGCTGGGATTACGGCCCGCTTGGCGTGGAAATGCTGAACAATGTAAAGCAGCAATGGTGGAAGAGCATGACTTACCGTGAAAATGTGGAAGGCATCGACGCCTCTATCCTGATGCATCCGCGAGTCTGGGAAGCTTCCGGCCATGTCGAGAATTTTACAGATCCTATGGTAGATTGCAAGCAATGCAAAGCGAGATATAGAGTCGATATACTATTCGATGAATTGTCGCTGAAGAAAAAGAAAGAAGTGTTGCGCGAACTTGATCCACAAAAATTTGCCGGGCAACAAAAAGACGACGTGATCGAAGCCGAGTTCTCAAAACTGGTGGCGACAGACCAACTAGCGGCGGACCTTGTTCCATTTATTGCTTGTCCATCGTGCGGTAACAAAGGAACATTTACGGAAGCGCGGAAATTTAATCTCATGTTCAAAACATTTGTCGGTCCCATTGAAGATTCTTCTGCGGTTGTTTACTTACGTCCTGAAACCGCGCAGGGAATTTTTGTCAACTTTCAGAATGTGTTGACATCGTCGCGGCAAAAACTGCCCTTCGGCATCGCGCAAATCGGTAAGGCATTCCGAAATGAGATCAACACTAAGAATTTCCTTTTCCGCACGCGTGAGTTTGAGCAGATGGAGATGCAATTTTTTGTTAAACCCGGAACTGACGATAAATGGTTTGAATACTGGCGTGGAGAGCGAATGCAATGGTTCACCGACCTCGGAATGAACAAGGAGCAGCTTCAATGGCACCAGCATCCAAAAGATAAATTAGCCCATTATGCGAAAGATGCTTATGACATCGAATTTCTATTTCCATTCGGCTGGGGAGAAATTGAAGGGGTACATAATCGTACGAACTTTGATCTTTCGCGGCATGAAGAATATTCAGGCAAGTCGATGAAATATTTCGATGATGAGACAAAAGAAAAATTTACACCGTTCGTCATCGAAACTTCCGCAGGTGCAAGCCGATCTTTCATGGCATTTCTCGTCGGCTCCTATCACGAGGAAGAAGCGCCGACGGCGGAAGGCACCATGGAGATGCGGGTTGTGCTCAAACTCCATCCGAAGCTTGCTCCTATCAAAGCCGCCATCTTTCCGCTCGTCAATCGCGACAACATGCCGGAATGTGCCCGCAAGATTGAAACAGATTTACGCTCACACTTCCGCGTGTTTTATGACGATAGTGGAGCGGTGGGACGGCGATACCGTCGTCAAGACGAAACTGGTACACCTTTTTGTATAACAGTTGATTCGCAAACCCTGCAGGATCAGACCGTTACAATTCGCGATCGCGATTCAATGCAGCAGGAACGAATAGCTTCTGGACGGGTTTATGAGTATATAATGACTAAAGTGAAGTAAGAGATGCGGCGGAGCGTCAAGGAGCCTAATACCAAATCCCAATTGCGTGAGGCCGCCAGCCATCCAAAAGAGCTTAGTAGTAAACAACTTGCCGGAGAATTCAACGGATTTTTCAAAGAGACATTTGAGTTCTTCGCTCAATTGTATAAGCATAATTCTGTGACGTGGTTTCGCAAGCACAGGGAAGAATATGAAAAATATTTGATGAATCCAGCTCGCGCTTTTGTGATTTCGATTGGGCCTTTCATTAAATTCATCAATCCCGTTTTCGACACGGAGCCAAAATTCAATCGAACGCTCGTCCGGCTCAACAGAGATATGCGCTTTGCAAAGAAGCCATATAAAGACTTTTTCCTGATTCGTTTTGGAAAATCTAAGTGGAGCTCTGAGCTATTCCTTTATTTAGACCGAAATGGAATAGAGGTCGGCGCGTTTGTTAATAATGAAAAGGCTGATGGACACAGAAGCTTCGAAGAAAACATTTCTGCATACACACAAATTTTTGTTGACGCCTGCAAGCAATACAAAATCGGGAGTGAATTTTCAGCCTACGAACTTAGAAATGGTACCGAGCCTATCGCAGATCACTTCAATCCGAAACGTGACAACGCGAAATTCAAAGGCGTCGATTATCTGATTTTTGGAAAAGAACTGGATAAATCCGATCCGACCATTTTGTCAAAACGTTTGCTCGCTCTCGCAATGAAAATATACAACAGACTTTACCCCCTTTATATTTTTTCTACTTCAGATAATCCTGTCGCCGAGTTTGAAACCTACACAGAGCGGATAGGTTTGTTGAAGATTTCGAGCAAATGAAAAATCTCGGATATCTCGCAAGCGGGAAACAGGCAACCTCAGCAGAAAAGCTTTTGCAGAAGATTATTGAAAGTGCAATCAATGCCGTTAAACCTTCCAAATTATTCGATACTCAATTTCAAATAAAAGACAATACACTCACAGCATTCGGAGAAGAATTCGATTTGAGTCACTTCACAAACGTAAAATGTGTCGCGATCGGCAAGTCTGCTGAAGCCATGGCTTATGAAGTCGAACAAAAACTTAATGATAAAGTAACAGGCATTATAGCAACACCGATTGAAAAACATTTCACCTTAAAAAGATTTCAGTTCTTTAAAACGGGACATCCGCTTCCAGATAAGGAAAGCGTAAAAGCCGGAAAAGAAGTTGGACAATTTGTTTCGTCTTCCCAAGAAGATGATTTGCTCATCTTCTTGATTTCAGGCGGCGGTACGGCCGCCGTTTTTGTTCCCGTTGATCGTGTGACTCTTGAAGAAATAAATCGGATGACCAAAATTCTCCTTGATAACGGCGTACCGATTAGCAAAATAAATTTATTGAGACGGCACCTTTCCAAACTCGGTGGCGGGAAATTAGCTGCACTTGCTCCAAACGTGAAAAAGTTATCACTAATAATTTCTGATGTCGTCGGCGATTGCCCTTCAAACATAGCCAGCGGACCGACGGCTCAAGACACGACAACCCCAGTTGACGCCTACAATTTTCTTAATGAAAGTGAATTGGGAAACAAAGTCCCACAAGCGATACTTAAATCATTATTCAAAATCATACAACCCATCATAAAAATAGGAGTTAGTAATAATCTAATAAAGATGATTGCATCAAATGGTGATGCACTGAATAGTGCTGAAAAGATGGGAACTGAAAACGGTTTCGAAACTCTCGTCTTGACAAGATTTCTTGAGATGGACGCGCAAGCCGCTGGTGAATTTCTTGTGTCAATCGCACAATCGATAGAATTGGATAACGCACCCGTGCATCCACCCGCACTGATACTTATTGGAGGGGAAACGACCGTCAAATTGAAGGGTAATGGAACTGGAGGACGGAACCAGCATCTTGT
The DNA here is from genome assembly GCA_049278975.1 of Candidatus Kryptoniota bacterium. Taxonomy (GTDB): domain Bacteria; phylum Bacteroidota; class Ignavibacteria; order Kryptoniales; family JAKASW01; genus JAKASW01. The sequence goes on along the minus strand of JBAPNE010000115.1, from coordinate 9,585 downwards.
TTTGTGTGCGTTGCGCAAGATGGTACAGTTGAAAGAGAATGCTGTGAGTTTAGAAAAGACGACAGTTTTTTCATTTGGAACCGATGGCAAAGATGGCAAGAGCGATGCCGCGGGCGCCGTTGCTTCTTTAAGAACCCTTGGGAAAATCAAAAATGCTTCACAGGAATTAGACAGGTACATTTCAAATAACGATTCAAACGCCTTCTTCAAGAAATATGGCGGGCTTATAACAACAGGGCACACCGATACAAATGTGATGGACATGATGGGAATATTTGTGGAATGATTTCAGTCAATGAAATAGTAGAATTGAAAATAGACTCGATTGCATTCGAAGGAAGAGCGATATCAAAGCTTAATGGTTATGTCATTTTTGTGTCTGGTGGCGTTCCCGGCGACCTTGTGAAGGCAAAGATTTTCAAGCGTAAGAGAGACTACGCGGAAGCCAAGGTCGTTGAAATCGTAACACCTTCTCTTTATCGCCTTGAGCCGCGATGTGGATACTTCGGAATCTGCGGCGGCTGCAGGTGGCAGCATTTAGACTACGAAGAGCAAATTCGCTTCAAGCGGCAGCATGTGATTGATGCATTTGAAAGAATCGGCTCTTTGAAAATTGATGTTTCAGAAACCATCCGTGCCGAGGATATATATGAGTATCGAAATAAAATTGAAATGACATTTTCCGAAAACCCGTTCAGAATTTTGGAAAACGATCCCGTGAGAGTGGCAGTCGGTTTTCATTCCCCGGGTAGATATGACAAGACTATTGATATAGAACATTGTGATCTTGCAGATGAAAAAGTCAACGCAGTAATAAACTGGTTTCGCAATGCGATCTCTCCCGATTCGAAAACAAGAATGGATCTTGGCCTGACAATTTACAATTCGGAAACGCATTCCGGATTGCTTCGTTTTTTAACGATAAGAGAATCATCAACGTCGAATGAGTTAATGGTAAGTGTTACGGTACTTGAAGAAAGTGTAGCATTGGAAAAACTTGCCGCAGAGCTTAAAGACGAACTTCCTTTTGTATCAACATTTGCTTCAATAGTAAACTCGAACCGCGCGCAGATCGCAACAGGAAATCTCTGGAAAGTTCATTTCGGCAATGGTTATATCACGGACAAAATCGGAAACTACTACTTCAGAATCTCTCCGCTTTCATTTTTTCAAACAAATACCCATCAAGCGCAAAAACTTTACGAAGTTGTCGCCGCCAATTTGAGTGCAAAAAATAAAGTTATATTCGATCTTTATAGTGGAACAGGGAGTATCTCTCTGTATTTATCGGGGTTTAGCGAACAAATCTATGGATTTGAATTAGTCGATTCGGCGGTAAAAGACGCGGAAGAAAACACGAGTCTGAACGGAATAAAAAACGTGCAATTCATTCGGACAGATTTGCTTGAGCTTTTCAAAGGAAGAGATATTTTAGAAAATTTTGCGAAACACAATCTTCCAAAACCTGATTTGATTGTTTTAGATCCACCGCGAAGCGGATTGCATCCGAAGATCGCTGCTAATTTACATTTGTTGGGAGCGGAAACGATAATTTACGTTAGCTGCAACCCGTCAACTCAGGCAAGAGACGTAAAAGAAATTGTGTGCCATGATTATTCACCTGTTCAAAGTCAACCTGTTGATATGTTCCCGCAAACGTATCACATTGAGAATGTTTTAACATTGAGAAAGATTAATGATCAGAAGTAAAGGCAAAACCCTCATCCCGCATACGGGATATCTGATCGGTGCGCACATGTCTATTGCTGGCGGTTTATATACCGCTTTTGAAAGAGCGCAGCGAGTTGGATCCACTGCAATTCAAATCTTTACGAAAAATTCCAACCAGTGGAAGAACCCTGTCCTTTCATCGGATGATATCGCAAAATACAGAGACGCGAAGAATAAATCGAAGGTTCAAATCGTTGTCTCGCATGACTCATATTTAATCAATCTTTGCGGCGCCACTGATCGGCTGTTAGAAAGTTCTAGAAATTCATTTGTCGAAGAAATAAAACGCTGCGCTGCTTTAGAAATAAAGTACATGATTTTTCATCCGGGTGCTCATACAACCATGGATCGGAAGGATGCCCTCAAGTTAGTTGCGGATTCGCTGAATGATTCGCACTACTCAACTGCCGAAAGCAGAGTTGTAACGCTAATTGAAACGACAGCCGGACAAGGAACCACTCTCGGTAGCAGCTTCGAAGAAATTTCGGAGATCATTTCCTACGTAAAGGATAGAAACAGGATTGGTGTTTGCATTGACACATGCCACATCTTCGCCGCAGGTTATGATATTCGGACTAAAGATGATTATGAAAAAACGATGAATGAATTCGATAGAACTATCGGAATTGACATGCTTCATGCTGTGCATTTCAATGATGCAAAGAAGCCGCTGAACTCACACGTTGATCGACACGATCATATCGGAAAGGGAGAGATAGGGAAGGCCGCGTTCGGCTTTTTCATGAACGATGATCGTCTGTCCACGATTCCGAAAATACTTGAGACTCCGAAGGGTGACGATGGCTATGAGATGGATCTCGTGAATCTGAAATTGCTTCGTTCATTGATTACAAATCGACGACCTGTATAAGAAATCTTAGTTTTTTAGGACCCCTAATTTTTTCCCAATTTTTTCAAATGCATTGACCGCTTTATCCAGATGCTCCTTTTCATGGACAGCCGATATCTGCACTCGAATTCTTGCCTGACCTTTCGGCACTACAGGGAAGGAGAATCCTATCACGTAAATTCCTTCGCCGAGCAAGTTGTTTGCAAAATCTGCCGCTAATTTTGCATCATAAAGCATTATAGGAACTATCGGATGTTCTCCCGGTCTTATCTCAAATCCACGATTTGTCATCTCCGCGCGAAAATAAGTTGTATTCTTTTCAAGTTTGTCTCTTAAGGCAGTTGTTGATTCCAGCAAATCAAAAACAGCTATCGCCGCACTAACGATAGCAGGCGGCACAGTATTAGAGAAAAGATATGGCCTCGACCGCTGTCTGAGAAATTCTATTATCTCTTTCCTACCACTTGTAAATCCGCCGGAGGCGCCACCTGCCGCTTTGCCGAGTGTGCTCGTTATGATATCGACGCGTCCCATGACGTTCTTCGCTTCAATGCTTCCTCTTCCGGTCTTGCCGACGAAACCGGTCGCATGTGAATCGTCAACCATGACGAGGGCACCGTATTTTTCTGCCAGATTGCAAATCACATCAAGTTGTGCAAGGTCGCCATCCATCGAGAACACGCCGTCGGTAGCAATCATTCTGAAGCGCGCCTTGGCGGATTCTTTCAACTTTTCTTCGAGGTCGTTCATATCGGCGTGGTGGTACCTGTATCTGACAGCTTTGCACGCACGAACTCCATCGATTATGCTTGCGTGGTTAAGCTCGTCTGAGATGATGGCATCTTCTTCGCCGAGGAGCGGTTCGAACACGCCTGCATTCGCGTCGAAGCAAGCCGCATACAGGATCGTGTCCTCAGTTCGGAGAAATTTGGATATTTTTTGTTCAAGCTCTTTGTGAATGTCCTGTGTACCGCAAATGAATCTTACCGAGGACATTCCGTAGCCACGTTCATCAAGTCCTCGTTTTGCGGCCTCGATTACTTTCAGGTGACTCGATAATCCAAGATAATTGTTCGCGCAAAAATTCAGGACATCTCTTCCGTCTTTCAATTTTATAATCGCCCCCTGCTGCGACACAATTATTCGTTCTTCCTTGTAAAGTTTGTTCTCCCTGATAGATTTTATTTCCTCGCTAAGATGTTCTTGAAATTTTCTGTACATCATACCTCCTTATTCTCGTTCATGTTAATGAATGCTATAATGATAGCGAGAGAAGATTGAAAAATCAATTTCATCACTTGCGCAGAAAATCTGCATCAAAATAATTGTATCCATGCCATTATGAGCTTAACATGTAAGAAGTTTCTGCGTGACATGATGTTAGGGAACTTCATGGTGATTGTAAGGAGTTATACATTTATGGGATTTGAAAATGATGCGCGAGCAACGTTACTGTACTTTGATCTTTTTGATCATCCGCTCACCAGAGAAGAACTGTTTAGATTTTTTCCTGCAAAGATTTCCTTCGAAGATTTTAATGAAATGTTAGACAAATCAACTCTGAAACCAAGCGGCGGTCTGTTCCACATTAGAAAGACAGATGAAATAGCTTATGTAAGAAAGAACCGCGAGAAAAAAGCAAGATCGATGTTGTTTGCAGCCAAATTAATCGGCGGGCTTGTCAGATATTTTCCCTTTGTAAGAGCTGTGTTTCTGTCAGGCTCGCTAAGTAAAGGCGTCAATGCGGGTGGTGCAGATGTCGATTTATTCATAATTTCAGAGGAAGAGAGACTTTGGATTTGTCGGTCCTTTTTGATTGCATTCAAAAAAATATTCCTGTTCAACAAAAAAAAATTTCTTTGTCCGAATTATTTCTTGACCGAGCTTCACCTTGAAATTCCGGAAAAAAATATTTTTACCGCAACCGAACTAATAACGTTAAAACCATTATTCAACGAAAAAAAATTGTATGATCTTTTTGCGGCGAATCAATGGATTTCATATTTTTATCCAAATTTTAAATTTGTACGGCCAAACCTAAATGAACCAAGCTCGCCTCTTCAGTGGTTTTTCGAATTACCAATGAGTGACGGCCATACGGCAAAATGGGACAACAAGTTGATGCACTATTTCAACGGCCTTTGGGAGAGAAGATATCCTGCCATCGGACATGAAAAGCGAGAATTTCTTTTCCGAACGACGCCCCATGCTTCGAAGATCCATCCGAATGATTTCCAGACGAAAACCTTAAACGCGTTCGAAGAAAAATTGCGAAAAGAAAATTTAGAAAGGCTGACCCGTCTTGACGACTGATGTATTGCTTACGCATTCCTATTTCATGCGCTTCGATAAAAAGCAATGGCGTACCATGCAGCCTTACCCGCCTCTCGGCACGTTGTACGCCGCAAGCGTTCTCAGAAATTCCGGCATCGGGGTTTCGTTATTTGATTCGATGCTTGCCAAATCGGAATACGAGTTCGACCATTATATCAAGGAATATTCTCCAAGAATTGTCGCGATTTACGACGACAGCTTTAACTATCTCACGAAAATGTGCCTTGCCCGTATGCGGGCTGCAGCTTTCCTGATGATAAGAATCGCGAGGTGTCATGGTTGTACCGTCATCGTGTCGAGCTCCGACTCCGCCGATCATGTGCAGGAGTATTTGCTTAGAGGCGCAGACTTTATAATAAACGGAGAAGGCGAATTAACATTGCTGGAGCTTTGCCAGCGGATTCTGAGAAATGCATCTGCCGACATGCGCGACATCTCCGGACTTTCATATAAGGAACACCTTAAGATCATCACGACTCCACCTCGAAAGCCGATAGGCGAACTCGACAGCCTTCCTATTCCGGCGTGGGATCTGGTGGACGTTCAAAAATATAAAAGATACTGGAGCAAGCACGGTTACTTCTCAATGAACATGGTTACGACGCGCGGTTGTCCGTTTGGCTGCAACTGGTGTGCAAAGCCGATTTATGGGAGGGGGTACAACTCAAGGTCGGCAAAAAATGTCGTAGAGGAATTAAAACTTCTGAAAGAAAAATATAATCCGGATCATATATGGTTTTGCGACGACATTTTCGGATTGAAGCTCGGATGGATTAGTGAGTTCCAAACGATGATTGAACAATCTGGTTTGAAAATAGAATATAAGTGCCTATCTCGGCCAGACTTACTCATCAAGGAAAATAGTTTTTCTAAGCTTGCTTCGTCCGGCTGTGAGACCGTTTGGATGGGGGCCGAAAGTGGCGCACAAAAAATTCTGGATGCCATGGACAAAGGAACAACCGTGGAACAGATCCGACAGGCAACAAGAAGATTAAAGGAAAAGGGGATCAAGGTCGGTTACTTCCTGCAATTCGGATTTCCGGGCGAGTCTTACGACGACATTTTGAAAACCTTCAATCTTGTCAAACGGGAAATGCCGGACGAGATAGGAATGTCGGTTTCTTACCCATTGCCGAACACTAAGTTCCATAAGATGGTCGAGAAAACTTTAGGTGAAAAAAGGAATTGGCTTGACAGCAATGACATGGCACTTCTTTTCCCGGGCGAATTCAAGCCGTATTTTTACCGAACGCTTCATAAAGTTCTCCATAAACTTCATCGCATACTCCGAATTGCTAGGAGACGTGAGAAGCTTACCCCTAGAACAATTCTCGCCTTTATGTTTAATTGCGTTACTCTTGTCTTATTTCATGTAATTTTACAATTAGAACGGGCAAGAAATCCCAATCGGATATCACTGGACCATGATATCCAGGAAGCTTGAAATAATGGCGGAGCCTATGGAAGATGCTTTATATGTCGCTTCGGCCCTTGAGAGTTATGCGTACGAGTATAGCCAGAATATTGATTCACCTTACTTCCTGCGCTCGAGAAAAATTGTTATAGATTATCTGCTGAGGCAGCTCGGCCCGAGCTCAAGAGTCCTCGATATAAATTGTGGAACGGGAATAGACACTGTGGAGATTGCAAAGCATGGACACCGTGTGAAGGGGGTTGATATCTCTTCCGCAATGATCTCCCTCGCAAGGGAAAGCATTATAAAATCAGGGCTGGCTTCAATTGCGCAGGTAGAAGTTTGTGATTACAGAAAACTTCCGGAACCTATTTCTCCTTTCGACGCCGTACTTTCAAATTTCGGTGGAATAAATTTCACGGAAGATGTAGAACCGATTTTCTCTTCCGTTGATCAAAACTTGCGTTCTGGAGGAATTCTAATTGTCAATTCTGTCAGTCACTTTTGTCTGATGGAGACTTCGATTTTTCTTTCGTCCCGAAATTTTTCAAAAGCGTTTCGCAGGCTGACAGGCGGTAAAGCAAAAATAGGCGGGAAGTGGGTACAATTATTTTATCATACGAAGAAGGCGTTATTAAAGACTGCAACTAAATTTCGCTACGACCTGATCGACATCTTTGGCTTGAACATCTTTGCGCCACCACTTTGGGCAGACGATTTCTTTAGCTCACACAAAAGAATCGCCGCCAGATTGGAACGAATGGACGATAGATTACGACATACGCCGATTCTTAGAACAGTGGGTGACTTTACAGTTATAGTGTTTAGAAAGGGACGTGCGAAATTCTGTTAGAGAATGATACGGATAAAATCTATGTTACCTATGCGCCTCATCCTTAAACGTGTGTTTCCTCAGCTTTAAGTTCTCGCTTGAATCTCTCTTCGAAGATCGTATAAAGCGTCGGAACAAAAATCAAAGTCAGAAATGTCGATGCGGTTAGACCGCCAATGACTGCGATGGCAAGAGGAGCCTGCGATTTATCGCCGCCCATTCCCAACGCCATGGGAATTAAACCGAAGACCGTGGCTAACGATGTCATCAATATAGGACGAAGCCTCGTCCGTCCTCCAGTCATGACAGCTTCGTGCAGCTCCATGCCTCTCTTTCTCAGACGATTGATGTAGTCGATCAGCAATATTCCGTTTGAGACCACGATACCAACCATGACGATCACTCCTTCGAATGAGATAACCGAAAGGGTAGTGTTGGTTAGGAACAGCGCCCACACTACTCCGGCAACTCCCAAGGGAATGGTGAACATGATAATGAATGGATCAACAAGCGATTGAAATTGCGAAGCCATGACCATATAAACCATGATGATGGCAAGCAAAAGGGCGAGTCCCAGAGATTTGAATGTACTGTTTTGCTGCTCGATATTTCCGCTCTGGACGACCTGGAATCCGGTCGGTATGACTATCGTGTTCAGCTTCTTTTGTATGTCAGCCGAAACGCTTCCCAAATCTCTGCCGGCAACATTTGCCGTAACATCGATGATTCGCTGTTGATACTTCCTGTCAATTTCGACAGGAGCATTTGACATTACAACGCTGGCGATATTACCAAGTTTTACCAATTGCCCGGAACTGCTGTTTACTGTAAGCCGGCGTACATCATCAATCCTATCGCGGTCGCTTTCGTTAAGGCGCACAAGTATGTTATAGCTGTTTCCATTCTGCGGATCTTCGTACAGCGACGCGATGTCTCCATCAATCGCCGTCGCCACTGTATTTGCAACATCACCGACGTTTACTCCAAGAGCTCCGGCTTTGTCTCTATCAACGATAACTCGTAATTGAGGTAGGTTCGGATCCTGGCTTATTTGAACGTCAGCGGCTCCGGGTGTTGTCCGTACCATGTCATAAACCTGGTGGGCAAGGCGGGTCGCAGTCGGTTGGTCAAATCCCATTATTTCAACATCAATCGGCGCGGCAGAACCAAAGTTTAGAAGAAAATGGAGAAAGCCGCCGGGCGTGACATAAATTCTTGCTCCGGGCATCGCTATTAATTTAGGTCTTAAAGCGTTTATGACGTCAGCTTCGGACCGGTTTCTCTGAGTGGGTTCAACAAGCTGGACAGAAATGTTTCCAGCATAAGTTCCCGGGTTCTGGCTGAAAAGGTTGCCGCTCTTTTGGCTTGGGATACCAATATCCGAAATTATTGCCTTTGCTTCCGGGACGTTTTGTCTTATGACGTCTTCAACCTTTGTTATGTATTTTTCTGTCTCTTCGATGCGAGTACCAACCGGGAGTTTTACCGATAAACTGAATTGACTTTCATCGCTGTCCGGAAAAAATTCTGTACCGACAAATTTGAACAGCACGAATGAAAGAAATGCAAATCCAAGGACACCGAAAATTACATTCCTCTTATGTTTCAAGGTGTAGCCGATAATTCGTTGGTAGGTGTTATCGACTTCGTCAAAGAAATTTTTAGAGCTCAGTCGCAGCCTTTCAAGATACTTTGTTGAATTCGGATCAAACTCTTTTTCAGGTTTTATAATTCTGTAGCAGAGAAGTGGCGTAACTGTTCTCGACACGAAGAAAGATCCGAATAGCGCTACTGTGATGGTCAGCACGAGCGGCATGAACAGCAACTTTGCAACACCGCTCAGAAAAATTACAGGCAAGAAAACGATAACAGTCGTTAATGTTGAAATGAAAATAGGCCCTGCGACTTCAAGCGCGGCATCAAGCGTTGCTTGCATCCTGCTCACATTCGCGGTTGCCATCAAGTTATAATGACGCGTTATATTCTCAAGCTCAACAATGGAGTCGTCAACTAACCTCCCTACTCCGAGCGCTAGCCCTCCAAGCGTCATGATATTCAAAGTTGTAGCACTAAACCTGAAATAAATAAAAGCGACCAAAATTGAAAGAGGTATCGCTATGAAAATCACTAATGCGCTTCTCGCATTTCTTAGAAAGAGCAATATTACAATTGTCGCGAGCAATGCGCCCATGAGAGCTTCCTGCTGAAGACCACTGATCGAATCTCTGATGTATAGGCTTTGATCGAAAGCAAGCGATGCATTGAGAGTCGGCGGAACGCCCTGAAGTTTGGGAAGATTTTTTACTATTTCGTCAACCACATCGACCGTATTTGCATCAGGAGATTTCAATACACGGAGAACCACTCCATGTTGTCCATTGACCCTTACTAATTCAGTCTGTTCTTGATACGAATCTTCAACAT
>JBAPNE010000114.1:0-10794 GCA_049278975.1 Candidatus Kryptoniota bacterium | reverse complement strand
GGATACCCCATTCCATGAAATCTGATAAGGTGTACCGGTTGCAGAATTATTCGCAGGATTGCCCGGCACATATTTATCTCCAAATCCCCCACCAAATCCGGGCTTATCCGTAAAGCCTGCGCCATTCCCGCTTTTGTTGCCAATTCGAGAGCCCGTTCCTCCGCCCGACCCTTCCCCGTTTTGTGTCGTACCATTATACCCACTAACCGTATCGAAGTAGGCAGGATTGCGGTTGATTCCCGCAATATCATTCATACCCGGCCCTTGAAGCGACCGAGGTACGATCGATGCCTTAGGATTCATAGTATTTTTATTTGAGACCGTAGCAGGTTTAACATTTCCAAATGCTGCTCCGGGGCTTTCCTTGATTGTGCCCTCTCCTCCACCTGACCCCTTAACATCCATACCTGCTGAATTCTGCCCCGCAATTCTCACTTCGATCATTTCATAATTAGTATTCACGGGCGGAAGAAGTTTTTCGACGTCGGGAGGCTGTTTATAGATTGGCTCATATAAGAAGAGTAGAAAAACAAAAATCGCATGGACTCCCAATGCGATGGACAATCCTAGATAAAAATTTCGCGAATAAATTTTTCTTATTTCATATTGCCGATAATAGTATGACCCGGCAACGCTCCCGTGCTCATCATTGTGCCGGTACAACCCAGACATCTGTTCCAACCTTCCTCCTCATCTCTTCAATTGCAGCTATCGCGCGGAGTTTCGTATCGAACGATCCAACAAAAACTTTAAACCATTTTCCTTCATTCTGTAAATCTCCGGCATACACATACGCATCGATTCCCTTATTCTTTAACTTCGCCGCGTAATTATCAGCAAGAATTTTCGTTCTGAACGCGGAAACTTGGAGCGCAAATTTTCCGGATGGTGTTACCGGCAGCGTCGAGTTATCTGGCGGCGGAACTGGTGCTGATTCATTTACAAATGCGGCCCGCTGCTTACTTTCAAAATTTAAGTAGCCATGTTTGTTCAGCAAATATAATCCGCCGGCTATGCCGGCAACGACTACCACGACAATTGCAACCCAAAGAAATTTAGAGCCTGATGTCGGCTCATCAACAAATATGTCTTCCACTTTTGGTTCATCGGTATGGCGAGCAGAAGGGGCCGACTGTTGAGATTTGGCATCCTGCTCGTCCTGAAAATTCAAGTTACCCATATTACGATCCTCCTCGATTGGTTTGACATTTTCATATTCAAAATGCTAAATATTCTCTATTGATGCAATATGTATGATGGCACATTTGGAAACGTTAAATTTCATAGAATTTTGCTGCTGATTCCAATGGAAAGAGTCAACGGAAACTCCCGGTAACCTTGCCAGATATAATATTTTTGATCCAATAAATTTTTCCCTTCCGCAAAAATCTCAAGCGGCATTTGTCCGACTGTCAGATTATATGACAAACGAAAATTGAGGAACCATGATGCATTGATTTTGTTGCTCAATGCAAGATCCGAATATCGTGCTGAAAGTATGAGAAGATATCCGCTCGCCGTGAACTGCGGCGTGACCTGATAATTCGCATTCATATTCAAATCGAAAGGCGCAAGATTAGGAATTGAGCTTAAAGAGTCTGCTGTACCAGCTCGCGAGTTTAAAGTTACATCTACGCTGAATTGACCCTTTTTGTATTCAGCCATGATCGAAGTGGTAAAGATGGTTGCTTTGTTCGCATAGTAAAGCTCATTATCATTCAGAAGATCTGAAACAAATATAGGAAAATATCTTGCACCTTCGATATTGATTTGAGGAATAATGGTTAACTCATTTGTCGCGGCCACTCTGCCGCCAAGAGTGAAGTTCCCATAGTTCTGAGTATTTCTAAGAGGAAGCCGTCCGTCAAGATAACGATCAACCGAGATGAAGCTCGAAAGTTCCGGCTCATTTATAGTGCCATAGAATCTCGAAAACAAAGACAGCACATTATCCAATGTATAATTCGCCCGGAGGTCAGGATAAAGTTTCGCAATCCCGTTAGACAAATCATCTTCATACTGAAAATAATGCAGCCCCAATGAATACGAGAGGTCTCCAAGAGTGTCGTTGTAATCGGCGCCAATCGTCAGGTCGTAAAAAGACTTATCAAGAGAAGTCGTCAACAAAGGTGGCACAGCTATCTCGTTACTCGAGCTGTCAATTGTGTGACTTCCGAAACGAAGGGAGCCGTTAATCCCAATTGAACCCGATGATAAATCTACTTGTGTGGCCGCATGAAGCTTAACCGCAGATTGAACTGCATCCCAAACGTCGTTCGTTGAAAATCTCTCAAAACTAAGTCCTGTCGCGAGCGGCATTCCGCCGAAATTGAAATCAGAAGCGATCCCGGCGCCGAAGTGGTCAATTGCTCTAACTAAACTCGGCTGAGGTCCACCATACAAAAAATAACTTTCACGTGAATATCCAAAATCCATTGAAGATGTTGATTCCAACCCTTCGGACATTTCAAAACTTTTTGAGACCCCGCCGGCGATCGCAAAGTTTCGCGTCATTGTATTGTTCATGAAACCGGAAGTATAGTCACACGACAAACTGCCGTGCAAGAGATAGCCACTTGCCTCGCCGCCGCCCGCAATCAAATAGGTCGCTGTCACATAACTTCCGATTGAAGCCCGCGCAAAAAGACTCGATGTGTTCCCCGCATTCCCCGTACCTTGATTGCTGAAAGAATTTACGGGCAGCTCAATTCCAATTCCTTGAAGATTCTGTCCTTGGAAATAGGATGAATCAATCTCGATCGATTGCTTCTCCGGTTCCGGCAAATCAACTTGCGCCTTGCCGGTTATAACAAATTCCGGAACATTTACCTTCGGAAGCGAAGTGTCCGGCTTGAAGCTGGTTATTGGCGGCGACTCCATTCCCTGCGCACATACAACCGACGTGAGAGTAAATATCATGGCTAATATTTCAGCAATTCTATTTTTCACTTTTCCGCAACCAATTTGGGAATGCTTGCTCCTCGATGGCATGTGAAACAAGTTACTTTCTCGGTTTGCGAACCGGCTAAATAATTCCCATCAATGTTTGCAACCATCTTGATCATCACGCGTGCGGTCATCTTCTGAATTTTCTCGTCGCTTGAGAAGTTATCTTGGTTGTGACAAAAATCGCATTTGACTCCGAGTGCCTCGGTGAAACCCCGCATCACGTTCACTAATTGATCGCGCGAATGGATGCCGCGAAGGACTTTTAAGTTATCGCCAAAACTGTTCGTCGAATCCTGGCTCAATATCTGGTTGGTCACATCGTCGGCAAATTTAGCCGTTAACACTGGCGTTTTATTCAAATTAGAGGAAATAATCAACGCCAGAATAATTATTGTAACGAGTGTACCATAATAGATTGCGGTTTTATTCATTCAATTGTTCTCCTAATTCGGCCGAGCCGAAATTAAAAACTTGAAAATGTTGTTAAGAATTAATATGCACCAAGTTCTTTTAGTTTCTCTCTCGCTAATTTCATAAACGAATCGTCCGGTCTGCCTTTGATGAAATCACGAAGAAGAGCTCGGGCTTCGCGCCTGTTGCCTGACTTTGCCAAACAATCGGCAAGCTCAAGCTGCGACTTTGCAACTATGTCGGTGAAACTTGCAAAGACATATTTCACTCGAAGAAAGGAAAGCGTTGCATTGGAGCTGTCGCCATGGTCACAATAATATTCGGCGACTTTGAGCTGTGCTTCAGCTCCGACGATATCATCGCGGCTCTTTGCCACCGAGTTCGCCACAGAAATCGCGTCTTCACTACGGCCTTGGTTGAAATATATGCCGCTCAACAATACTTTTGCTTCATCTCTGTCTTCATTATTTTCGGCCGGAGGCTGATGCGCCTCTGACGCAGAAGAATCGGACTCTGTGAGCGCGGCCTTTGAAAGACTTGATTCCGCGTTCAGAGTATCACCTTCCGCGAGATAAAGTTTTCCGAGGGCGGTCTGCGCTTTCGTTCTATAAATGCCTCCCGACGCCGCAGCATTCTCAAGGAGTTTCTGAGCCACTGTATATTCTTTTTGTCCCTGATAAATCTCAGCAAGCTTTATCCTTCCAGGATCAGTGTATTCATCCCACGGTTGCTTGTCAATTAAGTCAGATAGTACACCGGTCGCAGTCTTTTCTCTTCCTAAATTTATTTCAACAAGTGCAAGGTTGTAAAGAGCCTTTCCTAATATCTCACTTCTTGGAAATTTGACAGCGAACTCTTTCAAATCTCGTTCGGCTTCGATATAATGCTTTTGGTCCAAAGCGTATTCTGCTTTCTTATAATAAATTCTGTCAATGTGCGTGAGTTGCGGATGATCGCGAAGAAAAGCATCTATCACCGTCTCGGCTTCTTTTGTCCTTCCCAAAACTGTCAAACAATATTGCATCCCGACTATTGCGTTATCGACATAATCGCTCGCCGGATATTTCGCGAGGAGTCTTTGATAACTCGCGAGCGCATTGTCATAATTTTGAAGATTGTAATATGCATCACCCTGGCTGTAAAGCGCTCTCGCGGCGGCAGAACTGTTCGGGTAACTCAAGACGGTATTTTCAAATTCCGAAATTGCTTGCGGATATTGCTTCTGGGAAAAATAAAGCCAGCCTATCGCAAATTGAGCGTCGGGAGCAAATGAAGAGACAGGAAAATTTTTCAACAGCGATCTAAACGCGGCAGTGGCGGCATCAAATCGTCCTAACCAAAAGTTAGATTCGCCAACTTGATATTCAGCGTAAGCCGCCGATGTATCTCCCTGAAATTTTGTAGCCGCGTTCTGATAAACGCCGAGTCCTTTTTCGTAGTCTTTGTTATAGAAATAAGCATCGCCAAGTCTGAGGTAAGCGTCTGAAAGTAATGGTGAGCTCGGATATGAATCGACAAATTGTTGGAACGCATGGGCAGATTTCGTGAACTCATTGGAAAAATAGTAAGAGTAACCGACTCCGAGGAGAGCGGTTGCCACATGGTCGCCGTTAGGATAAGATTGAAGATATTCTTTGTAATTAGCTAACGATGACGAATAATTTTTTGCGCGATAGAACGATTCGGCCGTCATGTACAATGCTTCGGATTTTTCTTTATCGGAATATCCAAGTTTTTCGGCTGCCAGATATATTTGTGCCGCGCCGTCATAATCCTTTGTCGCATACAAGGCCGCCGCATAATCAAAATGTGCAGTTAGCAAATCCTGAGCTTGGAGTTTCAAAATTGCATTAAGAAAATAGGCCTTGGCATTTTTGTAATCTCCACCCGCAGCCGCTGAGATCGCCGCATTTCTCATCGCTTCGGGGTACAACGAAGTATCTGCGGAAGCATTTAAAAAAGATTCCACACTTTTGAAATACAACTTCTCATTGTAATACAACTTACCTAATTCATAATAAGCACTTGAAATTTCTTTTGCAGAATTAGGCGGCTTGGTCAATTCTTTGAGAGTCAACTCTGCAGAATCGGGAGAACTGGCAGCTTCATAGGCTTGAGCAGTTTCCAATCTTGCGTCGAAGTAAACTGGATTTTTGCGGTCCACTTTGTCCAAAAGCTGCAAGGCATCATGCGCATGAATTTTCTCTGCAATCAAAATCTTAGAAAGAAGAACTCGAACCTCATCGGAATGATCGCTTGAAGGAAATTTGCTCATATATTCGGTGTAAATTGAAACGGCGCTGTCCGTCAAACCCACAATTTCATAAGCTCTGCCTTCGTAATACAATGATGGTTCAGTAATTTCCTCTTCCGTAGAAATTGCGGCAGAATTTGAAAATCCTTGGATTGCCTTTTGATAATCTCCTCGAAAGAAATCACACTCGCCGATTTTTTCGGCAGCCTCCGCCTTTAACTTCGAATCAGGATAATCAGTAAGCATCTCTTGAAGTTTTTCTTTGGCTTTCGCGTAATTGCGGAGTTTCCCGAAACACCACGCACTGCCATACATCGCGTAATCGGCAAACCCGGAATTTTTATATCCTTCGTAAGAAAGCTGAAAATATTTTATCGCCGTGCCATAGTCCTCTTTGTCCACAAACATTTGTCCCAACTTGTATGAGGCTTCACCTTTCAAAGCATCCTCAACTGTTCCAGACAAGATTTGTTTTAAAAGTTTTTTAGCTTTGTCGAACTCTTTAAGCTGCACAAATATTTCACCCGATCTCAACTCGGAGCGGATGAAGTAACTTGAACTTGGATAATTCTCAATCACCTTCCGGTAGTCGATAAGCGCGCTGTCGTACATCTTCTTCTGTATGAAACATTCGCCCGATAAAAAAGTTATCTCATCGACTCGTTGAGAGCTCGGATAATTTTTCAGAAATGATCCAAATTGTTGAAGCGCTAATTCGTACTGGCCGTCCCGGTACAAGCCAACGGCAAACGAGTAGTCCTGCTGTTCCTCGACCCTATCACCGGCAACCTGGCACAGTGATATGGACGGAATTACCGCTAATAGCGCAATAAAAAGAGTTCTCTCTGTAATTTTCATTTTTGGAATTTATAGATTTACAACAAGTTAATCAAGCTCACTTCCGAGTTTACTTGAAGCCGAGATATTTTTTGAAATACTTGTTTAGAGCGCCAAGTGAAAAAATCCAACCGTCAAGTTCACCACGGCGTGCGGATTGCTAAAAGTTTCTTTATATTGAATTGATGATTACCTACACCGAGAAGCAGCTCCGTGACTTGACGTTTTCTTCAACCAAAGAATGGCTCATGACGGACAGCGACGGCGGGTTCTCATCTAGTACCGTTTCATTCATGAACATGCGAAGACAACATTCGCTCCTAACGGTATCTGTAAATCAGCCGTTGAAACGAATGACGCTTCTTAACAAGATAGATGAGGAGGTGATAATCGATGGGAAATCATATTTCCTCGGTTCAAATCAATATCCTGGTACAACCTTCCCCGAAGGTTATAAGCTGCTGAATAAGTTCACGTTCGATTACTTTCCACAGGTTACATTTGGTCTCGAAGGATGCCAGTTAAGCAAAAAACTCTTGATGCCAAAAAGATCCAGCTCGGTGTTCTTGCATTATGAAAACCAATCAAAAAAAGAGATGACCCTTCGACTTCTTCCTTTGCTCAGCTTCCGATTAAAAGATTCTCTGCGGAAGGCTGGAGATGGATTTTTAGTTGACGAGCTGCCGGACGGTGTTCGCATAATTGCCGAAATGAATTTACCGAAATTATATCTGAAACTTTCCCAAATGTACAACACAACCCCAGAATCACGCTGGTATTTCAACTTCATATACAGCCATGACGCCGATATCTATGAAGACGACAAGGAAGATCTGTATAACATTGGCTATTGGGAAACGGAATTAGAGCCAGGTAAAGGAGTGACGCTAGCAGCTTCCACTCGCGACCTCGGCGAATTTGATTATGGAGAAATCGAAAGGCGCTATATCGAATACATCGATCAGATCCGCGCATCCAGCCACTTATCAAAAAAATATTTCCACTTAGCGGACATTGCCGCAAACCATATTGTAAAAAGCAGGGCGATCCGAAGCGAGGCGATTATGGTAGGTTATCCTTACGGAAGCATTACCGTTCGGGAGACTCTCTTATCATTAGATGGTATTTCGAATGTCGCCGATGACGCTTACGACATGCCTCATTCCACAAATGAAATAATCGAAAGGCATAAAATCGGAGAGCCGACACACGGGACAAATTACGAGCGTGATTTCCTTTACGACTTGATAGCAAATAAAATGAGCGGCGCTTTTCCTTCGGGGATCGATGAAGAGACACTGCATATCAATTATGATGATCCTCAGATTCCCCTTTATTTTGTTATGGCGCTTGCTCGCTTCGCCGTGAAAGACACAGGTAAAAGTATCATGGTACGTTATCTGCCGATCATGGAAGAGGCTATAGACGTAATAACTCAGAATTGCCTGGGAGGAACAATGAGCGCCGATAGTTCATTGTTAATAGTTGATGGCACATCGCGTGATGATTTGTCGAAAATAGCCCTTAACGCCTCTGTAAATGCACTCTGGTACAATCTTTTAAAACTTGTTGACGACACAAAATCATCAATGGTGACCGATTCAAGCCAACCCAGGCCACCATCGGCACATTCAGCGACTGCCGCAAAAATCAGTGAAACATATTTTGAAACATTTTTCAATGATGATGGAAGTTATAAGAACTCCGATGGAAAAAACAATGTGACTTCTGAAATGGTGATGCCGCTGATAGTGCATAATTCTCCGCTCGATGAAGAGCAGCGTTCTAAGGTGTGCAAAATTTTGGTTGCAAAGTTTCTGGATTCATTCGGAAATCATTCGGCACACAATTCGCCGCATCATGCTTGTAACCTTGCAGCGATATACCTCACTGAAGCAAGCAGCCAGATGAAAGATTGTGAGAGAGAACTCGGAAGTATGAAGTGGTACATTAAAAAGCTACTTAGCCTGGAAGAGTTTACCAATTGCGTCGATGGATTACCGAAATGCGGCAACGTCGGCTTCGGGCGCAACCTGCAAGATATTTCTTCGGCAGTTGTAGCAGGTGAAGCGATCCGGCTTGTTAAGAAGTTGCAAATGAAATGAGCGCACAGCAAGGGATCGTGAAGATGAAGATTTTCGGCTTTGATATTATCACCCCAAACGGGATCTTCGACATACCTTTTCTCAAGTATTCAGTTTAGTGTTGTTGTAATCGTCAGAGGGTAGGATGACATAGGAATTTGTAAGCTCCACAGAATTCTTCAGCATAGCACTCACCGGGCAATATTTATTTTGAGAAAGCTCTATGGCACGCTCGAGATCTGCATTCAAAAGATTTTCGCCGTAGAAAACATATTCGATGTGGATCTTTGTATAAACTTGCGGATGTTCATCAGCCACTTGGGCTTTCAATCGTACTTCCAAACCGCCAAGTTTCACCCGCTTCTTCTTGAGTATAGATACCATGTCGCTGCCCGTGCACCCACCCAGCGAAATCAAAATAAGTTCCTTGGGCCGAATTGCTGCGCTACTCCCTCCAAATTCAGGTGGCCCATCCACGGTAACCCAATGACCGGATTCGGTTAGACCCACAAATGCCAGACCTTTAATCTGTCTTACTACTGCAGATTTTTCTGCCATACTACCTCCATTCGATTTTTTTTATCCAAGTAAACTGAAGTGATTTCTACATGTTTGAACTTTGTTTTCCGAATGCTAATTTAATTCAATTGCGCCTGTAGCTCAATTGGATAGAGCATCAGACTACGGATCTGAGGGTTGGGGGTTCGAATCCCTCCAGGCGCACAAAATTCGGAGATTTTTTTAAGCTATCTCCATTTTGCCAGCAATTCATTTTGTTATCTCTGTGGCAAATGGAGCATCATGGTACCATTACCTGACTTGAATGAACTTGGCTTACATCCTGCTTTTGAAAAGGCGCATATCTTAGTATAATGTCTCGCCTGAACACTCAGAACTTTCTCTTCATTCGGATACTAATTTTGAGCTCGTGCCTTAATATTCCGCACTATGCTCTTTATGGCCTAGTCCTTCTGCCGTGCCCCTTCTGTATCCTGTTGTAATCTACTCAAAACCATCTCTTATTTTCTTAACCTTTTCCGCATGGTATGCTCAGAATAATAGCAGTCAAGTCACTGCTGGAGCATGTTTTTGCCGTGGCTGCAAGTTCTCTCGTTGCTTTGATGTCAACTTTTGGTAAGCTAAGTTGATCCGCAGCAAAATGTCGACGAATATTTGAAAGCGATCAGTGGGGGGTTCTCTTTGTTATCCAACGGCATCACATACCATGATACACAATCGCACAATTATTTATCATTGGCCCTTTTCAAATTTGTAACGGATGGAAGCAAGAATAGCGCCATGATCTTCGTCATGGCACAATGGAAGCTGTAGATCAGCGGTCGTTCAAAACGAGATACGACCTTACTCTTTCACGTCCTAACACTCTCAGATGTCATCGAATAACGCCGAGATCACCGAGATCCGCGAGATCAGCGCCCCACTTTCCCGCGGAAGAGAGCCGTCTGGCAATATCCCCGGCTTGCTCTTTCGCTGCTTCCTCAGATATCCCTGGCACAATAATGATTAGATCACCTGCTAATGAGAAAACCGGTTTCAGCCGCGTTCGTGGCATCTCAACACTCATCTGCTTCACATTAGTAATCTGAATATCATGTGACACGACTACTTGCCAGTCCGTAAACTTACGGCTTCCCGCGCCGCCGTTTTTGCGACTCCTTTTAATAGATAAGTTCCAGAATTGGTCTAATGTGTTTGATTCTCGTGGGATCATCTAGCTGCCAATCTTGTGATTAAGTATCATTAAATTTGTATTGCTCAACATCTATGCCGGAACGAACTTGCGAAATCACTTCGAAAACTCATCCGATTTTTGTGGAAAAAACATCACGTTACGAACGAGTAACATTCGATGCTGTGGTTTTGCACCTCTATATTCTTGTAGCTTCTTTGGGTTTAAGAATCTTTAAACCGATTTTCCTCACAGCGCAGATCGATCGTTGATCGCGAACACTCGTAGTTGTAGAGGCAATATCTTTCATTCTCAAAATAAGCTTTCAGAGGAAGATCGGAATCAGCCCAATCCGCATTGAAGAAATTGCCACTCGGTTTAAGGTAAGTTCAGATATTCTCAGTCGCCGCCCGGGAAAACGCTTTCCCCGAACATTCCTATTGACGCTAAGACCGCGACAAGATTCAACTTTTTTTACGAAGACTCGTCCCTCAAGATATTTCCACTGGATGGTGTGCCATTTTCGTATTTGTGAATAGATATTTTTAAATTAGGCCACTACCTGGCGC
>JBAPNE010000113.1:0-4496 GCA_049278975.1 Candidatus Kryptoniota bacterium | reverse complement strand
GCGAAGCAGCTTATAAAAGTTCACTTCGACAGCTATCCGGCGAACTGTCGCGCCAGATAAAGTCGGTGAGAGACGAGTTACTAAATTTAGCATCGCTTCTTGAACTTGAACTTGACTTTTCAGATGAAGATGTCGAGTTCGCAAACAGAAAGGTGCTTGAGGACAGACTTAGCGGAGCAATCGAAGTAATTGATGGATTGCTGGAAAGTTTTGAGGTGGGAAAAGTTTATCGAGAAGGTATCCGTGCCACAATTGCGGGAAAGCCAAACGTGGGTAAATCGAGCCTGTTAAATGTACTCCTTCAAGAGGATCGTTCGATCGTTAGTGAGATTCCAGGGACTACTAGAGATACTGTCTCCGAGAGTTTTTCTATCGGTGGAGTTCTCTTTCGTATAACGGATACTGCGGGACTAAGAGAAACGACTGATGCAATCGAACATGAAGGAGTTAATAGGGCACAGAAAGAGGCTGGGCAATCTGATATTGTGCTTCTGGTTATGGATTATGGTGAACATTATTATAACGGCAGTGACCCTTTGTACGAAGAAATCGCAAGTGTTGGCACTGCAAATGGAGTCAAACTTATTAAAGTCTGGAATAAGATTGACTTATACCGTGGCGAAGCTCCACGCAAACCAGAAGGTGAGTCTATCTTTTATATTTCGGCTTTGCTCGGGGAAGGAATTGATTCTTTGAAAAGAGGGTTATTAGATGCAGCTCTGGATAAACGAGTAAGTGAATCTTCTGTGGTAGTGACTAGCACCCGACACAGAGATGCCCTTCAAAGAGCCAAGAAGAGCTTGGTTCTTGCATCGGACACGCTAAAAACCGGCAAGTCTGGCGAGTTTGTTGCGCTAGACCTTAGGAGGGGTTTGAATGCTCTCGGCGAAATGACAGGCGAAATTACTAATGAAGATATCCTAAACAACATATTTTCGAAATTTTGTATTGGAAAGTGATTGTTCCACGTGAAACACTGATGTGCCTGATGCGAAAAACTCTCGAACAAAGTCACATAGCCAGCCTACCATCCGCGGCACCTTTTTTACTTTTGACCTGAGTTTACCCCTCGCGTCGGGCAGAATATAGAGTTTTGTAAGTCTAATTATTTATAAGGAATGGATAATCAGAAATACGACGTAATAGTGGTGGGTGCCGGTCATGCCGGAACCGAGGCTTCACTTGTTGCGGCTCGAATGGGATGTACCGTCCTCTTGATGACCATGGACACTGTTGCAATTGGAAGAATGTCCTGCAACCCGGCAATTGGCGGTACAGCTAAAGGCAACTTGGTCCGCGAAATAGATGCTCTCGGTGGAGAAATGGCAAAGATTGCCGATGCAACGGGAATTCAATTTAGGATGCTGAATAAATCTAAGGGGCCAGCCGTCTGGTCACCGCGGTCACAAAATGATAGGGAAGCGTATTCCGTCGAAGCACGCCGTCGGGTGGAGTCTCAGCAGAATCTCCATATTATGCAAGACATGGTTACTAAGGTGCTAGTAGATAATGGCACGATTAGCGCTGTTGAAACTTCGACAGGCGCCAAGATTGGGTGCAAAGCTCTTGTGATTTCATCCGGGACCTTCCTAAATGCTATCATGCACACAGGACTCAAGAGCCGAATCGGTGGCCGATTCAACGAGCCTCAGGCAGTTGGGCTTACCGTTTCGCTCGAGAATCTGGGTTTTGTCAGCGGACGCCTGAAGACGGGAACTCCGCCGCGTGTTGACCGAAGAAGCATTGACTTCAGCATGTTAGAGGAACAACCTGGAGACTCTGTTCCTGAACCGTTTTCATTTCAAACAAAGGAGGTAACACGGAATCAGATTAGCTGCTTCCTTACTTACACGAACCATCATACTCATGAAGTTCTTAGAACCGGTTTCGATGAATCGCCGTTGTTTACCGGGCTAATAAAAGGAATTGGTCCACGATATTGTCCGTCTATCGAAGACAAGATTGTTAGATTTGCCGACAAGGAGCGTCATCAAATATTTCTTGAGCCTGAAGGACGCGACACCGACACCATTTATGTAAATGGTTTCTCGACGAGTCTTCCTGCAGAGATACAATACGAAGCAATGAAGACTGTCCCAGGACTTGAGAAAGTTAAAATGCTACGCCCTGGTTATGCAGTCGAATATGATTTCTTCCCGCCGCACCAAGTGAAGTTGACACTTGAAACCCATCTCGTCAAAGGTCTATTCTTCGCTGGTCAAATCAATGGAACATCCGGATATGAAGAGGCCGCTGGACAGGGAATCGTAGCTGGGATAAATGCTGCATTGAAGGTTCGAGGCGGTGAATCGTTCGTTTTGAAGAGATCCGAAGCATATATCGGTGTAATGATTGATGATCTGGTGAACAAAGGAACAGACGAACCTTACAGAATGTTCACATCACGAGCGGAGTATAGACTGATACTTCGGCAGGACAACGCCGATAGGAGGCTAATGAAGTATGGACATAAGTTTGATTTGATTCCAAATAGTGTTTATGATTCGCTTATCATAAAGGAAAAATATATTCATTCACTCAGTGATTACACCGAACAGAAAAGTGCTCCACCATCTGCGGTAAATTCCTATCTCGAATCTATAGGTTCATCTCCATTATCAGAGAATGAAAAGTTGTCTCAACTTGTTAAAAGGCAAGATGTAAATTTATCAGACATTCTCCAACTCGAATTCTTGCGATCTGACTCTTTGCCAGCCGAGGCTGCTTCACATCAAGACGTCGTGAGGCAAGTGGAGATCGAAACAAAGTACGAGGGCTACATTGCCAGACAGTCTGACGAGATAGTGAGATTCGAAAAATTCGAAACAATAGAAATACCGGAAGATTTCGATTTCAAGAGAGTGAAATCGTTGTCCAAGGAAGCTACGGAAAAATTCATTAAGGTTAAGCCGGGATCAATAGGGCAAGCAAGTAGAATTTCCGGGGTCTCACCGGCTGACATTTCTGTATTGATGGTGTATCTGCGAGGATAACTGCGGCACTTGTTAGACAGTGCCTCTAGGAAGTTTCACGTGAAACAAAAGAGAAGCAAACCCGGCAAAGGCCATAATTTATTGAAATACTGGAAGGAAAGAGACTCAATGATGAGACAAAAAACATTATTTGACCAACTCAAAACTCTAACCACCGAAAATCGAAACCCCGCATCGATGGAAATCGACTCGAAAAGTACAAACGATATTTTAAAAATTGTCAACAACGAGGATAAGAAAGTTGCATTCGCGGTTGAGCAAGAACTTCCTTACATTGCCAACGCGGTTGATATCTTAGTCGAAACCTTCAATAAAGGCGGAAGACTTTTTTATGCGGGCGCCGGAACAAGCGGGCGCATCGGTGTTCAAGACGCAGCGGAATGTCCACCCACGTTCGGCTCGGATCCAGGAATGATTCAAGGATTAATTGCAGGAGGAAAGCCTGCTCTCTTCAAGGCTCAAGAAGGCACCGAAGATCTCGAGGAGAATGGTGCAAATGATATCATGGCACATGGCACAAATGAGAAAGATGTTGTATGCGGAATAGCAGCAAGCCGCCGCACGCCTTATGTCGTTGGCGCAATCAAAAAGGCTCGTGAGCTCGGCGCGAAAACAATTTTTGTTACGACTAACCCACGTTCCCAGTTTAACCTCGATGTCGACATTGCAATTTGTCCTGAAGTCGGTCCAGAAGTAATCATGGGTTCAACGAGAATGAAATCCGGAACTGCACAGAAGATGGTTTTGAATATGATTACAACTGCCGTTATGATAAAACTCGGAAAAGTTTACGAGAATATGATGGTTGATCTTCAGATGACAAACAATAAATTAGAAGAAAGATCGAAACGGATTGTCATGACGATAACAGGAGTCAATTATGAGAAAGCTAAAGTGGTTTTGAAAAAAGCAGACGGACATGTGAAAACAGCCGTAGTGATGATTCGTGCGAACGTTGACGCACGGGAAGCACGCCGAAGACTTGGCAAATCTAACGGTTTTGTAAGACGCGCGATCAAGGAAAATTCCGGAGAGCGAAAAACCTAATCAATTCGAACAAAGCGTGCCAAAAAAATTACATCCCGAAATTTCAATCCTAAGACTCTCTGGAAACAGTCCGAGTTCTCTCGAAACCTTTCAAAAGGCCATGGAGATGATTCTCCATTCAAAATCAATCTCGGTACATTGTATCAGCGTCCCGTTCGTCACACTCGTTTTGTCGGAAATTCTTAAAAGCGAAAAATCTAATTTACTCGTTGTCATCAATGACCAGGAAATTAGTGAACGAATACAATCTGATTTCACAATGTTTTCCGGTAGTGCACCTATCGAGCTTGCCACTGGGGATGAATCCTCCGAATCGCTCGGGAAAAATCTCGCCGGGCTATTCGAATTCTATTCAGGAAAGGAAAATCTCTACATCGCCGACTATTCTACAATTTTCAAGAATATGCCGACGCAGATTTCGCTTCAGCAAACTGCCGTTATAATAGCTCAACACTC
>JBAPNE010000112.1:0-6951 GCA_049278975.1 Candidatus Kryptoniota bacterium | reverse complement strand
CTCATGAGTTGGATGCATCGATAATGGATGGCCGCGATTTGTCTTGCGGCGCGGTTGCCGGGGTGGAACACATTGCGCATCCGATTTCCCTTGCCAGGCTTGTGATGGGAAAATCGCCGCATGTTCTCCTTGCTTATAGTGGCGCAGAAGATTTCGCGAAGAAAATGGGAATGAATCTTGTCGCGAACAGCTACTTCGATACTCCGGAACGGAAAAAGCAATTGGAAAAGTATATGAAGAAGTTGAAAGAAGGGAATCATGGTACAACCGGCTGCGTCGCGCTCGATGAATACGGAAATCTTGCCGCGGGAACTTCGACCGGCGGCATGACTGGAAAAATGCCGGGGAGAATTGGAGATTCGCCTTTGATTGGTGATGGGACTTATGCCGACAACAAAACGTGTGCAATCTCCGGAACAGGTTGGGGCGAAAAGTTTATCAAACACGCGGTCGCTTTCAACATTTCTGCTCTGATGGCATACAAAAAGTTGTCATTGAAAGATGCAGTCAGTGAAGTTATATATAAAATCCTTCAGCCCGATGATGGCGGCGTAATCGCAGTTGACAAAGACGGAAACTATGCCATGGAGTTCAACACGTCGGGAATGTTCAGAGGAGTGGCGAGATCAGACGGAACATTTGAAGTGAAGATTTGGAAATGACATACACCTAGGCTTCACGAGTTTTAAACTCTTTAAAGTCTCTCACCGTATGAAGCTTATTGCAAAATCATCCCCCTAAATTTATATTGAATAAATGAATTACGAGGTAAGAGCAGCGTCCTCAATCAGCGGTTCGTTCGAAGTTTCCGGCGATAAGTCCATTTCCCACAGGGCTTTGATTTTTTCATCGCTTGCAGATGGTTTGTCGGAAATCGACGGAATCTCCAGAGGTGCGGACGTGAAAAGCACAATGAGCTGTTTGTTGCAGCTCGGTGTGAGAATCAACGAGGTGGATGGCGTAATCAAAGTCCAGGGGAAAGGGAAATTTTCTTTTTCCGCTTCGCATGACATTCTAGACGCCGGTAATAGTGGTACGACGATGAGGCTGCTCACCGGAGTTCTTGCAGGACAAAAATTTGGGAGCACGATCAGCGGCGATGAAACTCTCCGGCGCAGACCGATGCAGAGAATAGTCGAGCCGCTTTCACAAATGGGCGCGAACATTGTTCCATCATATAACATGACGTCCCCATTGAAAATTTTTCCTTCAACCGGACTGCATGGAATTAGATATGAGCTTCCGCTTCCGAGCGCGCAGGTTAAGTCGGCAATTTTACTCGCCGGGATGTTTGCGAGCGGCGAGACGACTGTCGTCGAGCCGGTGGAATCACGCGACCATACCGAACGAATGCTCAGGCTGAATAAAACGAAAACCTCTTCAGGATTCGAAAGTAAAATTTCTTGTAATTACACCGTCGAGCCGATGAAATATGACGTTGCAGGTGATATTTCTTCCGCGGCATTTTTTTTAGCGGCTGCCGCAATTCTTCCGAACTCGTCCGTCACCGCTGTCGGCATCACGTTGAATCCGACTCGCGCCGGATTCTTGGACGTTCTCGTTATGATGGGGGCAAAAGTTGAGATTAATAATATTCGTGAGGCTGCGGGGGAACCGATAGGCGATGTGACGGTTTCTCACTCTGAATTGAACGGAGTTGAAATTAATGGAGAACTAATCCCGCGGCTTATAGATGAGCTTCCTGTGATCGGCGTGATAGCGGCATTTGCAAAAGGCGAGACCATCGTCCATGATGCTCATGATCTTCGCCGAAAAGAATCGGACCGCATCGTGGCAATTGTTGACAACCTCAAAGAGATGGGCGCGGAAGTCGAAGAGCTTGACGACGGCTTTATCGTAAACGGTTCGGGAAATTTGAATGGAGCCGAAATAAATTCATATAAAGATCACCGGGTCGCCATGGCATTTGCGATAGCCGGGCTCGCCGCACGAGGTACGACTGTAATCAAGAATGCCGAATGGGCGCAAATTTCTTTCCCGGAATTTTTCGAGATTCTCGAAAAACTTGTTGTGAGAAGCTGAAGATGGCGGGAGTTAGACTCAACAATATCTCGAAAGTTTATGACGGCGGCGTTGTTGCCGTGAAGGACGTAAATCTTGATGTCGCCGACAAAGAATTTGTCGTTCTTGTTGGGCCATCCGGATGCGGCAAGACGACGACGCTTCGCATGATTGCCGGGCTCGAAGAAATTTCAAGCGGCGAGCTTTTTATCGAAGATCAATTGGTCAATGAAGTTGCTCCCAAGGATCGAGACATCGCCATGGTCTTTCAAAACTACGCTCTCTATCCGCACATGACGGTTTATGAAAACATGGCATTCGGCCTAAAGCTGAGAAAGTATTCGAAGCCGGAAATCGATTCCCGCGTCAAGGAAGCCGCACAAATTTTAGGTATCTCGGATTATTTGGATAGAAAACCGAAAGCTTTGTCGGGTGGACAGCGGCAGCGCGTCGCACTCGGAAGGGCGATCGTTCGCAAGCCGAAAGTGTTTTTGTTCGATGAGCCGCTCTCAAATCTCGATGCGAAAATGCGCGTTCAAATGCGCGCGGAAATTTCCAAGCTTCATCAAAGGCTTGGTGCCACGATGATTTATGTAACCCATGATCAGGTTGAGGGTATGACGATGGGAGACAGGATCGTGGTGATGAAAGACGGGATTATCCAGCAAATTGATACCCCGCTTAATCTTTATAATAATCCGGTGAACAAGTTTGTTGCAGGTTTTATTGGAAGCCCCGCGATGAATTTCTTTGAAGGTAAAATAAGAAGAGAAGGAAGATTATACTTCGGCGAGGTGAACAACGGTATCAAATTGGAGATTCCGGAATCGCTGGAATCGAAGATTGTTTCTCTCATTGGGAAAGATATTTATCTTGGAATTCGACCTGAGCACATCTTTATTTATGAATATCACCATGGCGCACTTGATGCCACGGCTATACTACAAGTCGATATTTCCGAGCCGATGGGAAACGAAGTTTATCTCTATTTTAATTCATCGACTGCGCAAATTGTTGCTAGAGTCGCAACTACAGTTGATCCGAAACCGGGTTCTGAAATTAAAATGTATTTCGACATGACAAGGGCACAATTTTTTGATAAAGGAAGTGGAGACTCTGTCCTTGGTGTAAATTCACAGAATTAAAGAGACACAGGATAAATGAGAGAAAAGACATATAGGTTATTCATAAATCCAGAAAATTCGGATAGATAATGAATTCGGAAAAAAATAATTCGGAAAATTCGGAAAGTCAGAAAGCCTCAGTCGGCAATTCCGAAGTTCAGGAAATCACGTTCTCGGATTTGCCCGAGCAGTCGAACCTTTACGCCGATTATCTCTTCGACTTCGAGAAAGTCAAGAAATATTATGGCGTCGATTTTTCAAACGACAATGAATTGCGAAGTCATTTCTCGAACGTGCTGACAAGTTTTAATCCTAAAAGGAAGAAAATTGTAGAGCTGCTTCGGGGTCAAAATGCTCAATTAAATAATTCTTCCGATTACGAATCGATGCTAACGACTTTGAACAGCGAAAATGCCCTCGCCGTCGTGACGGGTCAACAAGTCGGCTTGTTCTGTGGACCACTTTACACTTTGTTCAAGACGATTAGTGCAATCAAACTTGCATTTGAGCTCAAAGAAAGATTTCCCGAATTTGAATTTGTGCCCGTGTTCTGGCTTGAAGGGGACGATCACGACCTTGAAGAATCTAATCATATCCATTTGTTGAACAGCACTTCCGACGTGGTTCGTGTCGAAGCGATATTTACGAACGGCGCAGAAGAGAATCTGCAGCCGCTGGGCGAAATAAAATTCGACGCATCGATTGAACAAGTCTTCCAGCAGATCGACGCGCTTCTTCGGGCATCGGACTTTAAGCCGGCATTAATGAATGTGCTGGCTGCTTATTACAAGGAAGGCGAAACATATTCGACTGCGTTTGCGAGAACGCTTACAAAGATTCTCGGAAAAAATATTCTGCTTATCGATCCTTACGACGCCGAAGTCAAGAATATTTTAAAGCCGATTTTCGAAAAAGAATTACAAACATATCCGAAGACAAGCGAGGAAGTTATAAAGCAAAGTGCGGAACTTGAGGAAAATTATCATGTGCAAGTTAAGCCGCGGGTTTTAAATTTATTTTACATCGAGGATGGAGTGCGCCGCGGACTCGAACCGATCGGAAGCGGTATGTCGCTTCGTGGTACAAAGAGAAAATTGATGCCCGAGCAAATACGGACGATTCTCGAGAGTAAGCCGGAATCGTTTAGTCCGAACGTTGTGCTTCGTCCGGTGTGCCAGGATTATCTTTTGCCGACCGCAGCTTATGTTGCCGGTCCCGGTGAGATTGCCTACTTCGCTCAGCTCAAAGGGGTTTATCAACATTTCGGCGTTGAAATGCCTCCACTTTTTCCACGTGCAACTGCGACAATACTTGAGCGGAAGGTCGCAAAAGTCATGGATAAATATCATCTAAATTTGTCGGATGCTTTCGGCGATTTTGAAGCCACAATGAAGAAGGCATTGGCTGCAGCAAATCCGGAAAATATTCCGGGTGAATTTGAGGAAGTTACCGCAGAGATAAAGAAAGCCGTCGAACGATTGGAGCCTCTGATATCGCGAGTCGATCCGACATTGAAGGGCACCATGGATGCGACGATATCCCGAATGCTTCATCATCTCCAACATCTTGAAGAAAAAGCTACGGCTGGTTATCGCCGAAAGAATGAGCAGGTTTTGCAGCAGACCAAAAAATTTCAACAATCGATTTTTCCGAACCGGGATTTGCAAGAGAGGGTTTTGAACTTCACCTACTTCTACAATAAATACGGCGAAGAATTCATGGAGATTCTTTTCCGTGAGCTTCCTGCCTACGCAAAGAACCACAAAGTTATAATGATATAAGATGATACGCGAGGCGGTTGCAAAATTAGTTGCGGGTGAAAATATTTCCCGCGACGATGCCTATCGAACGATGTTGGAAATCATGAACGGTGAAGCTACGGAATCGCAGATTGCCGGATTTCTTGTCGCGTTGAGAGTGAAAGGTGAGACTGTTGATGAGATAGTCGGAAGCGCACTCGCTATGCGTGAGAAAGCCGAAAAGCTCCGTATTAACAAAGAAATTATTCTCGACACTTGTGGAACCGGCGGAGACAATGCGGGAACATTTAACATCTCAACGGCCGCAGCTATCATTGCTTCGGCAGCCGGCGCAACCGTAGCGAAGCATGGGAATCGTGCGGTCTCAAGCAAATCCGGAAGTGCCGATGTCCTCAAAGCTCTCGGATTAAATTTAGACGGACTTGATTTGCAAAAGACCGAACGTGCTCTCAACGAAATAGGCTTGGCTTTTTTATTTGCACCATTGCACCATAAATCCATGAGGTTTGCCGCCCCCGTCAGACGCGACCTGGGTGTGAGAACAATATTTAATTTGCTTGGGCCTCTGACGAACCCTGCCGGAGCAAACCGTCAGTTGATCGGGGTTTACACCAAAGCGCTTGTCGAGCCGATTGTGGAAGTTCTAAGAGATTTGGGAAGCCAGGCTGCGCTAGTCGTGCACGGCGAGCCGACGATGGATGAAATATCACTATGCGGAAAAACATTTGTTGCCGAATTGAAGCTTGGCAAAATAGAGAAGTATGAAATCTCACCTGAAGATTTTGGTTTCAAACGCATTAGTATGAATGATCTCGTCGTGCGAAACCAGGAAGAGGCGGTTGAAGCATTCATGATGGCGATACGAGGACAGGAGTCTCCATTTTACAATGCCGTTCTTTTGAATGCCGGAGCTGCTATTTATGTTGCGGGGATTCAACGCGATGTGAAAGCCGGCATAGACCGGGCGCGCGACGTGGTAGCAAAAGGGCTGGCAGAAAACAAGCTCCGCGCTCTGGTAGAGATAACGGGAACATGATAGGGAGTTTCATTCTCTCCGCAATGCTTTTTGCTGCGGCATCACTTGGATGGGGATTTGTCCTTTCGATTGATGTCGTTCGCTTCGGACGGCGTCCGCTTTCGTGGTCGATAGTCGTCTCAATAATCATTTCGATTTTCGCGGCAATATTTTTTATGAAAGGATTGCAGGATTCGTACGGAGAATTGGAATTGTCAACTTCTTCGGCGGTATTCGCCTTGACTTTTGCACTTGCTCTGGTAATCGGGTTCGTGCTCAGCATTTATTCAGAGACGGCAAAATTTTTTTCGTATGTCGAGAGGATGATGAGAGGAACAAGCGACCATGACGATAGGTCTGATATTATCGATGAGATTCTTGACCGCACGACGCAAACTGGCGAAATAAATGTTTTCGAAAGAGAGCTCATCGAAAGCGTTTTGAAGTTCAACGACAAGATTGTCCGCGAGATAATGATCCCACGCGGCGACATCGTGGCAATTGATGTCGAAGAGGAGGCGAGGCTTTCGTTGCGGAAAGTCATCGAAGAAGGTTATTCGCGGCTTCCGGTTTATCGCGGCTCGATTGACAACATTGTTGGAATAATTTATGCGAAGGATTTGTTGACCATGGTGGAAAATGGCACCGTGATCGTTTTACAGGATCTTTTGAGGCCGCCGTATTATGTGCCTGAGACGAAAAAGATTAGTCAGCTCTTGCGAGATATGCAGAAGGATAAAATTCACCTTGCAGTTGTTGTGGATGAATTCGGCGGAACTGAGGGGATCATTACGCTTGAGGATGTACTTGAAGAAATAGTTGGTGAAATCCAGGATGAGTATGATGAGACTTTATCCGAGCTGGTTCATGATGAGAACGGTGATGTGCACATTTCAGGTTCGATGACTGTTAACAGGTTCAACGAGATATTAGAAGCAAATATTCCGCAAGGCGATGATTATGACACCATGGCAGGTTTCGTCCAAAAACTTGCGGGCAAGCTTCCGCAGAAGAATGAAGTTTATAATCA
>JBAPNE010000111.1:0-5816 GCA_049278975.1 Candidatus Kryptoniota bacterium | reverse complement strand
GTTTTGAATCATATACCTTTGAGCCGCGAGGCATTTTTGAATATGACGAAAGTCCGACGAGTTTTCTTTTTATTTTTTCGTAAGTTTGAAGTCTTGCAATAACTTCCTGGCCAACGTAGCAGCCCTTGCGGTCGCTTATCGCATCAATAATGTTTACTTCCCACGGGTTGACGTCTTCATTTAGCTCATATGGATAAAGTGGTGTACCATTCTCGATTCTTAAAATTTCAAATGTCTCCGATCCTGCGTGTGCGGCACCGTATGTTTTCGAGTAGTCGGAAAGTAAATTCCAAATTGCCTTCTCTTCCTTTTTATTCAAGAGGATAATAAAGCCATCATTCATTGCCATATTGGTACGCGCGAGAAAGACTTCGTCTGTCTGAAGAAATGTATGGATAAAATTATGCCGCGGCATCTTGTTCAAATCGAGAAGTGTCTTATGACTTGAGTGAACGATTTGTTTTAAAAAATCAGCCGCTGAATTTCCAGCGACAAAAAGCATCGGGAAGATATCAGTAACATCTTCAACTTTCACATCATCCGAAATGATGAACCTTTCAATCCATTTTTTTACATCCGCAGAATTAGAAGGGCTTGTTAGCAAAAGCAAATTCTCCTGTTGAGCGTACACCGTGCAAAGATCCACGACCCGTCCTTTTTCCGTTGCAAGAAAAGTTTGCTTTCCCATTCCGGGTCTCAAGCCTGTAAGATCGTTCGTCGAAATTCTGTTCATGAGATCGAGCGCGTCTTTGCCTGCAATTCTCAATTTCCCAAAATGGGAAAGGTCGAAGAACGCAGCGTATCGTCTTGCCGCTGAATATTCCGCCTCTATCGTTGTGTACTTTTCAGGGACTGAAGTTTCCTCAGATTGTGGCAATTATGCACCTGATTTTTTTGGTTCTAACAAAACACTTTCAAACATTCTTTATTTCCTCATCTCCTCCACTCAAGCAAAATATATATTTGTGCCATTCTCGAATCAATGAAGAATCGCTTTTAGCTGTCAGCAATCAGCCAGTTCATTTATAATACATGATGAACCGAAGTTCTTTTAATTTTCACGTTTGAGTTTTGACTTTTGAACCGCTTGTCTCTGTTGAAGATTGGCCGATCCTTGTCTAACTTAAAACGCTATGCTCGAATATTTTGTTGATTTACTCAAAATTTCGTTGCCAATTCTTTATCTTTTTACAATTTTTCTTTATGGATTGGCTTTTTTCTTAGATGAGCAATTCGGAATCCGTAACCGCACTCGGTTTCTGATCGCAACACTTGTCGTTCATTTTATATATCTCGGCAGCCGCACTTTGCTCACCGGGCATCCGCCGGTTACTTCCATCTTCGAGATAATGACGATCGTTTCGTTCACAATTGCTGCGGCGTATGTCTATATCGAAACGAGGTCGCATGTCAAAGATACCGGAATGTTTATTCTCATGCTGGCGTTCTTATTTGAAGTTATGTCCGCCGCATTCATCAAGGACGAAGTCCATATTAATCCGGTTTTGAAATCGAGCATACTCGGTGTACATGTCGCCTGTGCCATGATAGGTTATAGTGCATTGGCGATCTCGGCGGTTTACGGCGGGCTGTATTTGATGATGTACCATGAAATTAAGGGCAGCAGATTCGGAATCATCTACCGGAAGCTTCCCGATTTGCAGACTCTTGAGAAGTTGAGCTACAGGTCGATCGTGCTGGGTTTTGTTTTTCTGACAGCGGTTATCCTGATCGGATACGCTTGGCTGCCAAAAGCTATCGAAAATTTTTCGTACACCGATCCGAAATTATTGATGACGGATTTTGTGTGGGCGATTTACTGTGCCGCCTTGCTTTCGAGAAGGGCAATGAGATGGACCGGGCGAACTGTTGTGATTGCCGCTATGATAGGATTTGTTTTGACTGTTGTATCAATGGTTGCGGTGAATGCGCTGCATAGTTTTCATAATTTTAAATAGAAAATAATGTTGAAGTTAACCGCGGTTTCGATTAACCATCGTACCGCTAATGTTGAAGCACGAGAAAAGATATTTTATTCTTCTGAGGAAATACGGGGAATCTCTGAAACAATAAGAACGGTTTCTCGCGAGTCAATGGTCGTTTCTACCTGCAATCGCACCGAGCTTTACATTCTTCATTCCACAAAGCCGCAAACTCATGCCGACCTGTACCATCTTATCCGCACAGGCAAAAATCTTGCTGACGGAGAAATATCGGCTGATTATGAAACGTTCGAAGGCTTCGAGGCAATACGCCATATCTTCTCGGTCGCGTGCGGTATCGATTCACTCATGGTGGGTGACATTCAGATTCTTGGCCAAGTGAAGGAAGCATACAATATCGGCGTCGAGCTTGGAACGGTTGGGACAATCATGCACCATGTTTCTCAGATGGCGCTCAAAGCAGGGAAGCGGGCGAAGTCGGAAACGAAAATATCGGAAGGTGCAATTTCAGTGAGCTATGCCGCCGTCGAGCTCGCGGAGAAAATATTCGGAAACTTAAGAGGCAAGACTGCGATGCTGATCGGCGCCGGCGAGACCGCCGAGCTTGCGGCAAAAGATTTGAAGCCAAAGGAGATTGAAAAACTTTACATCGCAAATCGGACCGTCGAACGGGCGCAGAATCTTGTAAAGGAAATCGGCATCGGTGAGGCAATCCCCCTCGATGCTATTACTCAAAAGTTGCCGCAAGCCGATATCGTCATATCAAGTGTTGGCGGGTCGGAATACGTCTTGACACGCGAGATGGTTGCGAGTTCCATGAAAGGCCGTGAGGACAACCCGCTTCTGGTGATAGACATCGGTGTTCCGCGGAATGTCGATCCTGCGGTGAAAAAAATTACTAATGTTTTCTTAAATGATATAGACTCGCTTAATCTCATCGTAGAGAAAAATATGGAGATGCGGCGCTCGGAAATTCCGGTCGTCAGAAGGATTGTAGATGAGGAGCTGAACGATTTCATAAAATGGTACAACTCGCTTGAAGTAGGACCTACAATAAAACAACTACGCGACAAAGTCGAACAGATGAGAGTCGAAGAAATTAAGCGGCACAAAAATAAAATGAGCGGTTCGGAATCGGAAATCGTGGATGAAATAACCCGCTCTTTAGTGAATAAAATTCTTCACGAGCCGCTCACGAATTTGAAAAATTCTGAGAATGGGGTTTCACTTGTTGATCGAGTGAAGTTGATTAAAACTTTGTTCGGATTGTCTGAAGAATCCCGCGGGGAAGAAGATGACAAAAGGTAGTCCCGAGCAAAGACGAACGATTAGGATAGGTACGCGCGGAAGCCGGCTCGCGCTTTACCAGACAAATCTCGTTGCGGAATTCCTGCAAAAAAATCATTCAAAAATCGAAGTTGAAGTCTTAACAATAAAAACTAC
This sequence comes from Candidatus Kryptoniota bacterium, assembly GCA_049278975.1. GTDB lineage: Bacteria > Bacteroidota > Ignavibacteria > Kryptoniales > JAKASW01 > JAKASW01. The sequence goes on along the minus strand of JBAPNE010000111.1, from coordinate 2,430 downwards.
TGGCGACAAAATTCTCGATTCCCCGTTGTCAAAAATCGGCGATAAAGGACTCTTCACAAAAGAAATCGAAAAGGCAATTTTTGAAAATGAAATCGATTGCGCAGTCCACAGCCTGAAAGATTTGCCGACAGAATTGCCTGCCGGATTGAAGATTATCGCTTTCGGAGCGCGCGAAGATGTTCGTGATGTTCTCATTGCTCAAGATGGCTTGAAACTCCTTGAGCTTCCCAAAGGCGCGACAGTTGCAACCGGAAGTTTGAGACGGCGTTCGCAACTTCTTCATTTGAGGAGTGATTTAAATCTTGTTGATATAAGAGGGAATCTGAACACGCGCCTTCGCAAACTCGAAGAAGAAGGTTACGCCGGAATACTCCTTGCGTTTGCAGGCGTCAAACGCCTTGGAATGGCGGATAAAATTACGGAGATTCTTGAACCTGAAACAATGCTGCCTGCTGTCGGACAAGGAATTATTGCAGTCGAGGCTCGCGAAGACGATAAGGAGATGAACCAACTGCTTGAAGGTTTCAACAATTCGGATTCTGAAACCGCTGCCCTTGCAGAGCGAACTTTTTTGTGGCGGCTCGAAGGTGGTTGCCAGGTGCCGATCGGAGTTTATACTTCAATTAAAGAGAAAAAATTGACTGGAATGGTTGCTTCACTCGATGGTGAAAATTTGATTAAAGACTCGGTACAGTTCGACAAAAATGAGCCAGTGAAATGTGGAACAACTCTCGCTGAAAAACTTCTTTCTCTTGGTGCAGACAAAATACTTGATGAGATAAGAATAGCATAGAAATAATTTTAAGGGCATGACACATTTGCAGCTTTTGAATAAACGTATTGTCGTAACGCGCGCCGAAGAACAATCTGAGAACATTACCTCGATGTTGAGAAAAATCGGTGCAAATGTCCTTCTTGTCCCGACGATAAAGATTGTCCCGTCGGATATGTTATCCGAAGACGAGCTGTGCATCGCTTCATTTTACGAATATGACGTCGTAATATTTTCATCGGCGAATTCCGTGAAAATTATTTTCCCGAAAATTATCATTTCTGAAAACTCCTCGCCGAAACCTTATATAGTTGCAGTTGGAAAAAAGACTGCAGAGGCGATCACCGGGTTCGGTTTTGTCGCTGATTTGGTCCCCGGAAAATTTACTTCGGAAGAGATGATGAAATCACTCGCGAATTTCGAATGGAGAGATAAAAAAGTTTTGATTCCCGTTGGAAATTTGTCCAATGACGAGCTTGTCAATTTTGTGAAATCAAAAGGTGCTGTCGCAGATCAGGTCGTCGTCTATGAAACTTTGCTCAACGATTCAATCGACGACGCCATAAAAGCGGAAGTTCTTTCGGGGCGATTCGATATTATAATTTTCTATAGCCCGTCGCAGGTTAGAAATTTCATAAGTATTTTTGGAGCCGGCATCTTGAAGGGAAAACAAATCGCGGTCATCGGTCCCACCACAAAAAAAGCTGTTGAACATTATGGTCTTGATGTAGCCATCGTCCCCGATAATTCTACTACAGAGGATTTAATTGCCAGACTGGTTGAACATGAAGAAATTTGATAATGATTTAATCTTGAGAGTCCTTCATGGCGCACCGGTCGAACGTACTCCGATTTGGATCATGCGCCAGGCCGGGAGATATTTGCCGGAATACATGGCTGTTCGCGCAAACCATGATTTTTTGACAATGTGTAAGACGCCAGAACTTTCCGCGGAGGTGACCATCCAGCCTGTCGATATAATCGGTGTTGATGCGGCCATAATTTTCTCAGACATTTTATTGCTCCCGGAAGCTATGGGAATGAATCTGATTATTGAGGAAGGCAAAGGCGGTCCGCGGTTCACAAATCCGATTAAGAATTCGAGCGCGATCTCAATGATCCATGATGTTGACTGTGCCAACGATTTGAAATTTGTCGCAGAGGCAATCCGAATTGTCGTTGAAAGGCTGAATGGCAGAGTCCCTCTTATCGGCTTTTGCGGCTCACCATGGACAATGCTTGCTTACATGGTTGAAGGAAAAGGAGGAGAATTCGTTCACGCACGTTCGATGCTCTATGATGATCCCTCATTGGCTCACCAACTGCTGAAAATGTTGACGCGCAATTGCATATCATATTTGAAAATGCAATCTGAAGCCGGAGCAAACATTGTCCAAGTTTTTGATACGTGGGGAGGAATTCTTTCGCCGCCATTGTACGAGGAATTTTCACTGCGTTATATGGGGCAAATAGTTCGAGCGCTTCAGCATGAAATTCCTGTGATTGTCTTCTCGAAGGGCGCGAACCATTCTCTCGAAAAGATTGCTGCAACTGGCGCATCGGCGGTTGGAATTGATTGGACTATTCCGATTAATGAAGCTGCAAGAGAAATTAACGGAGCGGTTCAAGGAAATCTTGATCCTGCAATTCTTTTTGCT
>JBAPNE010000110.1:0-32441 GCA_049278975.1 Candidatus Kryptoniota bacterium | reverse complement strand
TCTTATTACTGACGGTGTGTTCTCGCAGAATTTAGGATTTAAATCCAACATAGACCTCGGGTTTGAACGCCAGACGACAGACCAGAGATTTCAAAATTCTCTTTATGATGGTGTGAATATACGAGCGAAGTATAGATATAGCATCGATTCGACTAAGCAGTTCACCGTGACAGAATTATATTATCGCACAAAGGGTGGGGCAAACGGCGGCGCTCTTCCGTACAATATCAGTTCAATCATATTTGATCAATTCGCCATCCCTCTGAGGAGTTTGTATGCTGATCTCACTTACGTCCAACATCATCTACAAGCTGCATATTCGGAATCGGATCCGCGTGATTCCACAAGATTTATTACGACTTCCGTTTTTTTTGATTATTATAATTTTCAATTCGGCGACGCGTCGATACCTTACTTTCTGACAAACATAAGCAGAAGGATCGGTGCAAGCCTGCGCGGGAGCGAAACACTGATAAATGGGCGCTTGAATTTTGGAGCTGAAGCTGTCCGCGAGGAGAACCCCTACAATTCATACGTCGCTATTCCTTCTTCGAGCCGCGTCTCTGGATATGCAGACGATGAATTTGATCTTTTTAATTTTGTGAAAGCGGGCGTTTTTGGAAGAGCGGATCTTAAAGACAGCAAATTTTATCCTGCTTTCGGCGCGTTGATCGGCATTGGAAACGAGACCTTCGACCTCCAAGGTGGCGGGAATATTTCGCAACATCTTCCCTCTATGTCGGAAAAATATTTTGTCACCCAAGATTTTATCGGCAATCCAAGTTTAAAAGCTGAGACGGATAAGACCTTTCAGATCACAGCAGGCGTGAAATTGGGAGACAACATTAAGTTTTCTTTCAAACCTTATGTGAAGATTATCGACAACCCCATTTATTTCCGAACAGGGTCGTATGCCGGTCAACCTGAATATCCGCAGATATCTGCCGTTAACTTGAGCACTCAAAAAATTTACGGACTCGATGCGAGTGTGGTGATGACTTTGTGGAAATTTGAAGTGGATGGAAATTTAAATTATGTCAACGCAAAAGTTGATGGTAATCAGACTTATATCTTGCCGAAAGTTTTTGCGACCGGAGAATTATACTTCCACGATATTTTATTTACAGGGCATCTGAATCTAAAAATCGGAGTAAGAGGGCAGATGGAAAGTAACTTCGAAGGAAGCGAGTTTTATCCGGAGGCGCTGGTCTACTATCCGGCATCACTCAATTCTATGGGACCGTTCGGCAGCTCGGATTTTTTCCTACAAGCAAGGGTCGGCGATGCCGTCATTTATTTTACGCTCTTCAATCTGACAAATCAGGAATACGTATTGACTCCGATTTACCCGGCGTTAGGGACAACGTTCGCTTTTGGAATTAATTGGGAATTTCTGAATTAGAAGTTTCTATTTTATGTTGTCCAGATTGTTTCGCAAAATAAATCTCGTCACTGGAGAGGCTTGTAACTACGCGTGGACTTCTTTGACAACCATGCAAGCTGATTTCATTGTGTTCTACTCTCAAGAGCTTTTCTCACATGCATTGCGAGATCACCAAGGGAGTATGGTTTTCCAACCACATCGTTGACACCCATCGAAACCAAATCATCAACCTTTTCGCCAACGTTTAATCCGGTGGCAAGCAATACCGGAATATCATGGTTTATGCTTTTCAAAATCGGATAAACTTCTGTTCCTGTCATTCCGGGCATCAACATATCTAATATTACAAGATCCACTTTAGAGTGGACCTGTTTGAACACGTTAATCCCGGTTAATGGACCCTCCGCGGTCAATACTTTGTATCCAAGTCCTTCAAGAATTTCTTTAGTGAGGTTTAACAAGGTCACCTCGTCATCTATTATAAGAATCGTTTCAGTGCCATACGAAATTTCCTGTGGTACATCCGTTATCTCATCGTGTGGGATCTTGCTTGTGGTCGGGAAATAAATCTTGAATGTCGTCCCGTGTCCGGGTTCACTATGAACATTTATGAAGCCTTTATGATTCTTGACTATCTCATAGACGATCGACAATCCGAGTCCTGTTCCCTTACCGATCGGTTTCGTAGTAAAAAAAGGTTCGAAAATTTTTCGCTGAGTTTCCCGATCCATTCCGATGCCCGTATCTGAAACTGTCATGCATGCAAATTTACCCGGTCTTGCCTCGGGAATATGCCTGACTTTTTGCGGAGCGAATTCAACATTGGACGTTTCGATCCTCAATGTTCCGCCGTTTGGCATTGCGTCACGAGAGTTGATACTGAGGTTAATTATTGCGCTCTCGATTTGACTTGTGTCAGCTTCGATGGTATAAAGCATAGGGTTTAATACCGATTCAATCTTGATATTCTTGCCGATGCTTCTGATAAGAATCTTCATCGCGTTATTAACGATGTCGTTCAGTCTTGCCGGCTTGATGTCGTTTTGGTGTTGGCGGGAAAATGTGAGAAGCTGCGATGTGAGTTCCGCGGCGCGATGAGCTGTTGAATCCAGAATCCCAACATACTTTTTCAGATTCGGATCAGCCTGGGCATATCGATTCTTTAAGATTCCTATCACCCCGTAAATGGATCCGAGCAGGTTATTGAAGTCGTGCGCAACACCGCTGGCAAGCTGACCGATGCTTTCCATCTTTTGCGCTTGGATCAATTGTTCCTCTAACGTTTTTGTGTCCGTGACATCGACTACTGCCGCTTGGATTGCCGGTTTACCCAAATAAGTAATTCCTGCCGCCCAACCGTCGAGCGTTTTAATCTTTCCTGTCGTGGTCATCACACGAATCGTGAATCGGACATCCTTGTCCGCTGAAAGTCCAGCTTTCGCAAATTTTTCAAAGAGCAGAACGCAATCGTTAGGATGAACAAAACTGTCTAATCGACTACCGATGATGGACTCTGTCGCTGTCTCGAACAAATTGCTTAGCGTCGGATTTGCATAAGCGATAAGATCATTTTGAATTACAAGTACTCCGAGCAGAGAGTGCTCAACCAAGCTGCGGTACTTCTCTTCTGATTCATGGAGTGCCAACCTGACAGCTTGCTCTTCCGTGATGTCCCTTCCGATTGCAAGAATTCCCGTTATCTTTTCAGCGGTGCGCAATGTTGTCATGCTAAGCTCAACGATTCTTTCTTCGCTGGATCTTGTGAGAAGCTTCAACGTATATCGCAGGTGCTGTCCGGGTGAATTAAATTGTTGATTGATTATTTGCATGACATCTTCTGAGGTATCGGGCAGTACTATTGCTGAAATTTTCTTTCCCCAGATTTCACTCGCCTCATAATTTGTAAGCTCGAAAAATTTTTTATTGGCAAATACAAATTCACCGCGGTTGTTGAACACGAGGACCATATCATTTGCCTGTTCGACAAGATTTCGGTAGCGATTTTCCGATGCGCGCAATTGTTCTTGGAGCCGCCGCTTTTCCGTTATGTCGTGCTGGATTCCCCACATTCGTACAAGCTTCTCCTCAAACACCTCGCCGAAGTACGAGTTCTCGAAGTAATGAATATTTCCGTGGTGGTCATTTTCGATCGTTTCAATATTCGTTATTGAAAAATCTTGCTCTGCGAATTTTACTTTCGACGCAATATACGCGTCCATGTCTGCAACGAATTCACGTGAATGCTTCCCGACAAGTTCGGCAGGGCTTTGGTAGCCGTACATCTGTGCCTGTGCCTGATTACATTCTGCAATTATTCCTCTTTCAACAATTTGTTTTGCAATTTCAGTTTTTTCCTGAGCGAGACTTATCGCTTCCGTGAATTCAACTCTCCAAATTCCTTCGGAACTATTTTTGATGAAAGTTTCATATTCCTGTCTTTGTAGATCAGGCTCCATTTCTCCATTTGGGCGTGCGGGAATAACAGCTTCAGACTTTGCCGGGTTATGCAAGATTTCCTTGGGGAATAACTCTGGGTGGGGAAATTTGCTTTTCGGTAGCCGATGTGTCATTTATTATATGTCTGTCGTTGACTCAACATGCAAATAAATTTATCGCAGACTCATTTAAGATTCAAACGTAACTATAGATTTGTTTGCAACCTCCGCAAATAATCTATTCTACGGCCGGTTAACTCTTGAAAATGTTTTGTTCTTTATGAGTTTTTTAGCGATCATTTTTTCGACTAGAACATGGGTCTAAACCTGAATTTAGCTCCGATTTTTTCCTCGACAAAGTTTTTTGTCGCTTCTATATCGATGCCATCGATTCCGACAGTGCTCATATAAACATCAGAAATAAATTCTTTGGCGGCTTTCGCAAACTCGACCATTGCCTCCCACTGCTTGTCATTTTCAGTTCCCATTAATTTTTGGTATTCCTTCGGATTGATCGAATTAAGGCTGATCGAGACAGCGTCCACAAGACCGCGTAATTCCGGTAGGATATTTCTGTGGTTAATTATGTTTCCATGGCCGTCTGTGTCGAGTCTGGTTGTGCCGCCATTGTCTTTCACGTAATGCGCGACCTGTTTCACAATTTCTAGCCGAATCGTTGGCTCGCCGTATCCGCAAAAGACAATTTCTTTGTACTTTTTAGGCTCGCCGATTTCTTTTATCAGTTCTTCGGCAGTCGGTTCCCTCTCGATGTGGAGGTTGTACCCCTTTACCATAGCTTCACCTTTGCGGTCACAGAAGATGCAATCGGAATCGCAGCGCAATGTGAGGTTCAAGTAAATCGAATCCTTTATCTGGTAAGCAATTTTCGGCTGTGGCTTTTCTCCAACTCCGAATAATTTATATGCATTATAAGATGTTGTTCGCCGGGTGTCGTCTTCGCTAAGATTTTGCAATTCCGCTATTTTGCGTGCCATGAAAGGAACAAATGCTGGTTCGTTTGTCTTTCCGCGATGCGGAGCCGGCGCGAGATATGGAGCGTCTGTCTCGATAAGAAAATGTTCGGGCTGAATATTTTTTATTGCTTTCTGCAAGTCTGACTCAAATTTTTCAACTCCGCTTAGGGCGGGATTTTTTTTGCCAAAGGTTACCATTCCGCTGATGCCGAGATAAAAACCGAGTTCGATTGCGCGGCGTGCCATTTCGTAAGTCGAATTGAAGCTGTGCAGTACGCCGAGTGGTTGAGGATTTATCTGGTAATCAAATCGTTTCGGCAAAATCCAATCGTTAGTCGATTGCCGTTCAAGAATTTTCATCAAATCAGAATCAGACTCACGATTATGGATAGAGACAGGAAGTTTAACTGATTTTGCAATTTCAATTTGTTCTTCGAAAATTGTTTTCTGAACATCGGGCGGTGAAAAATTGTAGTGGTAGTCAAGCCCGATCTCGCCGATAGCTACGACTTTTTTGTTAGAAGAAAGCTCTAAGATTTTCTTCAGCGAGCCCTTATCGGCTTTCGAGGCATCATGTGGATGACAACCAACTGCGGCAAAAACGTTTTCAAATTTTTCTGCAAGCTCGACAGCTTTTTCACTTGATGGTACGTCCCAGCCGGGGACAATTATGTACTCAACACCGACGGCTCTGGCTCTGTCCAAAGTTTCCTTGGGGTCTCCAAATTTCTCGTGATTTAAATGAGAATGTGTATCGACTAAATAGTGCATTGTTTTGTTTTTTGAAAGCGGTAGTTTGACTAAATCAATTTCGTTAATTGAAAGTTTAGATTCATGGCATAAAGTAGGCAAAGATCGAAAGCCAATAGCATAAGCTAAATTTAGAAACTTGCGCTGGTTTAATTTCTTGATCGAAATTTACACTGCACTTCGCGTGGACTTTTGAATCTTGACTTTTCGTGTGGCATGTTGTCGCAGAAGGATGTGGAATATTTATCCCGGGATAGCTTAATTCACACAGGATTAAAGGTTTTTACGGGCACGGCATTTGACGCAAATGGTTGTGGTTGTGAGGTTATCAACAGAAAATAAATTTGCCCGCTCGGCGAAGCGATCCTTTGGCGAGAACCGGAATGGAAAAAGTCCTTTGCACAAAATGCGGAAGGAAAAAATCGGTGATTGAAATTCGAATGCATGGTCGTGGCGGTCAGGGCGCAGTCATAGCTGCGAAGATTCTTGCCTCCGCAATATTCAAGGAAGGGAAATTCGCCCAGTCATTTCCATCTTTCGGCGTTGAAAGAAGAGGCGCGCCAGTTCTCGCGTTCACAAGAGTTGATGACAAACCAGTTCGATTGCGAACAGCAATATACGAGCCCGACCATCTTATAATTCTCGATGCGACTCTAATCAAATCGACAAATGTTTTTTCAGGCTTGAAGGTGGGTGGAACAATCATTGTAAACTCACAGAGTCCGATGAGTCTATTCAATTTTCCAGAGGAATATTTTGCTGCTGGGGTTGACGCGACAGAAATTGCGGTCAAGCATAATCTAGGCACAAAGAGCATCCCGATTGTGAACACTTCAATACTTGGAGCCTTTGCAAAGTTCACTGGAGTAATCGGCATTGATGCTATAATCGAAGCGATTCGTGAAGGAGTTCCGATCAAGCGTGATGAGAATGCAGCTGCAGCATTGGAAGCTTACGAAGCGGTTGAAGTGATGACACAGGTTAACGTAAAATGAAAAGCAAATATAGTGGCACAATATAAGTTCACAAATGTGGAAGAGATGCCGCCGATGGCATTTTCGCTCAAGTCAACACAAGAATTACCAACGGGAAGCTGGCGGAATGTAAGACCCGTTTACAAAAATAAGACGTCGCCATGCGAGGCCGGTTGCCCGGCGGGAGAAAACATACACGCATATTTCGATTTGGTGCGTCAAAAAAAATATGAAGAAGCATGGCACAAAATATTGGAGGATAATCCTCTTCCGGGGGTGACCGGGCGAGTTTGTTACCACCCGTGTGAAGGTAAGTGCAACAGAACTTTTTACGACGAGTCTGCAGCAATTCACTCAATCGAGAGATTCGTAGCCGATAGAAATTTCCATAACAAGAATTTCCCGATAATTGCCGATGCCCCGAAAAGCGAAAAGATCGCGGTGGTTGGGTCCGGTCCTGCCGGTTTATCGTGTGCGTACCATCTTGCACGAAAAGGATATCGCGCGGTCATATATGAATCGGAGCAACAAGCGGGTGGAATGCTCCGTTATGGAATCCCTCATTATCGGCTTCCGAAAAATGTTCTTGATAAAGAAATTGGCGATATCGTTGGTCTTGGTGTTGATATCAGAACTGATTCAAGAATAGGCAACAACGTGCCATGGAGTGAACTTGAAAAATATGACGCTGTGTTCGTCGCCGTCGGAGCTACGCGAAGTAAGAAGTTAGCTATTGAAGGCGAGGACCAGAAGGGAATTTACAGCGGGGTCGAGTTCCTTTATCAATTAAGCATCGGTGAGACCCCGAAAATTGGTCGTAATGTTTTGGTTATCGGCGGAGGTAATACTGCGATCGACGCGGCACGAAGCGCGCTCCGCCTTGGCAAAAAGGCCTCGATACTCTATCGGCGAACGCGCGCTGAGATGCCGGCAGTGCCGGAAGAAATTGAAGAAGCAGAAAAAGAAGGCGTCAAGTTTGAATTCCTTGTTGCACCTGTAAGAATTATAGGCGATCATGGAAAAGTTTCCAAACTCGAAATGATGCGAATGGTGCTTGGCGAGCAGGATTCGAGCGGTAGAAGAAAACCGGTCCCGGTGAAAGGGTCCAACTTTACTATTCAAGCTAACACAATAATCTCTGCGATCGGAGAAGAGCCTGATTTGTCTTTCCTACCGTATTCGTTTTTGAAGAAAGACCCCAGAATATTCATTGACGACGACCACACAACCGGGGTACCGGGAATCTTTGCCGGTGGGGACGCTGCGACAAATCCTAACGGTACAGTGGTGAACGCGATCATGGCAGGGAAAGAAGCCGCGAAATCTATCGACGAGTTTTTAGGATGGCGAACGAAGGCAAATGGTTTGGGCCATGATGTTGTTAGGTTTGATGAAGTAAATACTTTCTATTTTCCACACGAAAAGCGGGCCTCGGTCTCAAGGATTACTTTAGACAAAAGTAGATCGTCGTTCCATGAAGTCAACAAGACTTTGAGCGAAAGAGCTGCAATTGAGGAAACGGAGCGATGCTTCAGCTGCGGTACATGCATGCACTGCGATGTTTGTCTGGTCTTTTGTCCGGATGTGGCTATACATAAAGATGAAGCTGGAGAATATGCGGTCGATTACGAGCACTGTAAAGGCTGTGGAATTTGTGTGAGCGAATGTCCACGCGGAGCTATGGAATTGATTCCGGAAGGCTCCCGTTTCGCGGGAGAAGAGGATGGCAAATGGATGTAAATGAAAAACATGGTCTGGCGCATCCTTCAATCGACAAGATTCTTGTAATCGAAGGAACGCACGCCGCGTCTCACGCTGTGAAATTGTCGCGCGTTCAAGTGATCGCAGCTTATCCGATAACTCCACAAACAGGTGTGGTGGAGGAGCTATCGAAAATTGTTAGTCATGGAGAATTGAACGCCAAATTTATAAAAGTTGAATCCGAGCATTCCGCCATGGCGTGCTGCATCGGTGCGTCGATAAGCGGCGCGAGAGCTTTTACCGCAACTTCGTCGCAGGGACTTGCGCTCATGCACGAACTGCTGCACTGGGCGTCGGGGAGCAGACTGCCGATCGTAATGGTGAATGTAAACCGTGCCATGGCTCCGCCATGGTCTATTTATGTCGATCACAACGACAGCCTTTCGCAGCGAGATACGGGATGGCTCCAGTTTTACGCAGAGAGTAATCAGGAAGTTCTCGACACGGTCTTGCAGGCGTATAAAATTGCAGAAACAGTTTTGCTTCCGGTCATGATAAATCTTGATGCCTTTGTGTTGAGTCACACTTCCGAGCCGGTCGCAATTCCCAGACAGGAGATTGTCGATGACTTTCTCCCCCCAAGAAAAGCTTTGTTCAAAGTAGATCCTAATGATCCTCACGCCTTCGGTGCTTTGGTAGGGCCGGATGCTTATACGGAGATGCGGTACAAATTATTTCAGGCGATGGAAGATTCACGCGAGGTTATTCGTAGAGTTGATTCCGAGTATTCGGAAAAATTTGGTCGCACATACGGCGGCTTGGTCGAAGAATATCGTACGGAAGGGGCGGAAATTGTTCTTTTGACATCTGCTACTGCCGTTAGTACGGCGAGAATTGCAGTTGACGAAATGCGAAGTCTCGGATTTCCTGTCGGGCTGGCGAAGCTGCGTGTGTTTCGACCGTTCCCTGTAAATGAAATTTGCTCCATTGCGCAGCGCGTTAGAAAAATCGGAGTGATGGATAGAAACATTTCATTCGGAGCGACCGGGATGATTTATCAGGAGGCGAAAGCAGTCCTCTATAATATGGAAGTTAGGCCGAAACTGTTCGGGTTTATTGCCGGACTTGGCGGACGTGATATAACCATTGACACCATCAAAAGAATTTTTTCTTATGTCATGAACCATGATGCACCGGAAAGCGAGACAAACTGGATTGACATCAAGTTTGAAAACGCTCAAAATGAATGCCGGATTTCGGATCCCGAGGGCCGGAATTAGTGAGAAAGACCATGGGACAGATAAAATATGAGTTGCCGCCTGAAGAAATACTTGCACCCGGGCATTTCGCATGTCCCGGATGCGGCGGAACTCTGGCTATGCGCTATGTATTGAAAGCTCTCGGCAGGAAAACAATTCTGGTTATTCCAGCTTGCTGTTGGTCGGTAATCGATGGGCCGGTTCCGTTTTCCGCAGCTGGTGTCCCGGTATTTCATACGGCATTTGAAACCGCTGCGTCCGTCTCAAGCGGGATGAAAGCTGGACTCGAAATGCAAGGCGACCATGAGACAACAGTTGTTGCTTTCGCGGGAGATGGTGGTACATTCGATATCGGTCTTCAAGCACTTTCCGGCGCTGCCGAGCGCAATGATGATTTCATTTACGTTTGCTACGATAATGAAGCTTACATGAACACCGGCATCCAGCGAAGTTCGGCCACGCCGTTAGGCGCATGGACCACTACGACACCTTCAAATTCGCCAAAGTCGGAGCGCAAGAAAAACATCATTGAAATTCTTGCCGCTCACCGGATTCCTTACATGGCAACAGCCAGCGTTGCTTATCCGGATGATATGATTGCAAAAGTAAAAAGAGCGAAAGAGATTCGCGGCACGAGATTCATTCACGTGTTCTCACCATGTCCGCCGGGATGGAAATTCGAGCCGGAAGATTCGATAAAAATTTCCCGAATGGCAATAGAAAGCAAGATGTTTCCTTTGATTGAAATTTTTGACGGCGTTGATTACAGGATAACTCACGAACCTGCAGGAATTCCAATTCGCGATTACCTGAAAATGCAGCGGCGGTTCCGGCATTTGAAGGAAGACCAAATCGAAAAGATCCAACAATCGATCAGTGAGGAATGGGAAAGACTGAAGGGGAAGTTAGCTCCCCCAAAGTCATTGTCTCGTCGGAAGAATGGCTCCGCCTCAAACAAGCCATCTTCGTCCAAATCCGCAAGATAAGGAAAAGCATTGGCGCGTTTCAGAATAAGAAACGGAAACCAGATGATTGCGGAGGGAGCCGTGAAGGCTGGATGCAGATTCTTTGCCGGCTATCCGATAACCCCTGCTTCGGGCATTTATAAGTTTATGATCGACGAGCTGCCTAAACGTGGAGATGTTGCCATCAGTTCGCCCGACGAAATTTCAGCACTCGCATTCTGTGTCGGAGCGTCGCAAAGAGGATTTAAGAGCATGACTGCTACATCCGGTCCAGGTTTTTCGCTGATGGCAGAGACGCTCCAGTATGCCGTCATGACGGAAACGCCTGTTGTCATAGCACTTGTCCAGAGGCTCGGACCAAGCACTGGTGGTGCGACCCAAGGTGGGCAGGGCGACGTGCTTTTCGTCGGTCACTCAATCGCGGGCGGATATACAATTCCTGTTTTCTCCCCATCAAATCCTGCCGAAGCTTATGAGCTTACGATCCATGCATTTAATATTGCTGAGCGCTTGCGGACGCCGGCCGTGATTTTGACCGACAAAGAAGTAGCAATGACTTCTGAAAATGTGGATTATGAAAAGCTCCCGCGCATGGAGACAATCTCTAGAAAATATTTTGCCCGCAAGGAAGGTGAGATTTTTAAAACGTATTTCTTCGAGAAAAGGATTGAGGTGCCGGACTTTGCATCTATCGGCGGAGATGAGAAAGTAACCGTTACAGGTTCTGCTCACGATATGGGGGGGAGACTGCAAAAAAATTCTCCCGAAACAATTGAAGTGCTGACACATTTGCAGGAAAAAATTTCTTTTCATATCGAAGAAATCGTCAGGGTGAATTCTGATTTGATCGATGAAGTCGATGTTCTTGTCTTGAGTTACGGGATTAGCGCTCGTGCTTCAAGAGAAGCAGTCCTCGATCTCAGGCAAATGGGGAAAAAAATTTCCCTCTTGAATGTCCAGACTCTTTTCCCGATCCCCGTCAGATTTATACTAGATGCTGCTTGCGGAGCAAAGAGGATTGTGATTGTCGAAGAGAATATGACCGGACTTTATAAAAGTCAAATAAAAAACCTTTTCGAAGGCAAAGAAGTTGTCGGTGTAAACGGAGTTGGCAAGATGGTAACGCCTGGCGAAATTGAGAATGCCGTTATGTCCGGGAATCAAACGAGCTACCAATGACGGAGATTATGACAGCCGCGCCGGGACAACGAAAAACTTTTCTGAAGACGGAAGCTAAATTTCCATTTTGTAAAGGCTGCGGGCACCATCATATAACTCACGCGATAAATGATGCGCTAGTCAAGCTCCAGCTCGATCCGAGGCATGTGAATGTTACGAGCGACATCGGCTGCGTTGGACTTGTCGATTCGTTATTTGACAATGTTCATACGTTTCACACGACTCACGGAAGATCAACAGCGTTTGCCGCCGGGATAGAAATCGCAGACTCGATTCTTGCCGATTCCGCACTCAAGAACATTGTTGTGATCGGAGACGGTGGTGCCATGATCGGACTTCTCCATCTCGTCAATGCGGCGCAGTTGAATGTAGATGTCACTGTAGTTCTTTATAATAATTTTCTTTTTGGAATGACTGGTGGACAGAATTCCAGCTTTTCTCCGATAGATTTTGTGACCGCAACGACTCCGAACGGCAATATCATTCCGCCGATAGATTTGATAATGCTTCTTGAGGGTGCCGATGCGGGGTTTCTTGCGAGAAAGACCGCTACGGATGCAGACCTCTCGGATGCCATAGCCGAAGCTATCGCATATCCGGGTTTCGCTTTGGTGGAGGTGCTTGAACTCTGCACGGAATATGCGACGCGAGGCAATTCCATCCGCGGAAATAAGCTTGCCGAAATCATGCCGGGTAAAATTCTTGAATTGGGCGTTATCTCAAACAAACGTGACAGGCTTGATTTCGGCAGTGCGTATAAGAAGAAGTTTGCTCCCGCGCCAAAGGCAGATCAGGGAAAACTTGCGGACATTGTGCCACGATATGAAAACACAATTGAGCACAAGACAGGGGTGATAATTGCGGGGACTGCAGGCGAGCGAGTTCAGTCTTCGGCATATATGCTGGTTGAAGCGGCGGTGTTAGCAGGCGCGAACGCCTCGCAAAAAAATGACAATCCGGTTACTCAAGGCGCGGGGTTTTCTGTTTCAGAAATCGTTCTTTCTCGTGATGAAATTTTTTATACAGGGATTGATACGGCGGACATTGTCATCATTGTTTCGAAAGATGGGTTAATGGAATTAGATTCGCAGAGAGTTTTTCAAAGATCGAGGGAGAAAACGTTATTCATAATAGATGAGAGCCTTGAGATTCCGCGATGTGCAGGTACGGTTGTGAAAGAACCGCTTCGTCGAAAGTATTCACCTTCGGGTGCGGCGTTTGCAGGGATAATGATCGCAGCCAAAATTACCGGCATGCTTACGGTGCAGGCTTTCCACGATATTGCCCGACGGCAGAAAAGATCGCAAGATCTTATATCCATTATAGAACAAGTCTTCGCGAATAATTGACGGGAGAAAAAATGGAAAATTTATCCAATCAGCCATGTGAGGAAACCGCAGAAACGATAATCTCGATCATGGAAGAGGCTATCCAAAGTGAAATTGAGTCTGAAGAGAAATATCTGCATGGTGCAGAATTAGCCTGTGACATGAAAGTAAGGGATTTTTTTATTTCGCTTGCAAGGATGGAACACGATCACAAAGATCAGCTAACCAAGCAGCTTGGTGAACTGCGGGCGCAAATGAAGATCGTGGAGGAAATGAACGAGATGTTTTATTAAATCAGCGCAGGGATTGTCTTAATGAGTTGCCTCAGCGCCCTCGTAGCCTAAAAGGAATCAGTTATTCAGTGCCCCTTGCGTGACCCAAGCCTTCAATCCTTGAATCTGGTTTGGAGTTAAAGAACCGAATCCCGCAGGCGGCATGATGGGGCCTTGACCGTCAATTCTCTGGATCAAGATACTATGTGTAATATCTCCTGTTATTACTGGGGTCGGAGAGGAAGATCTCATGCTAATGTAGCTTGTCAGATCCAAACCGCCCTCAGCATCAGCGGCATCATGGCATCCCGAGTAGTTGCAGGCAACATTAAAAAGCGGTTGAACATATGTCTTGTAGCTTACCGTGCCGGATGTTGGAAAAACAATTTGATCTATTCCCGGAGTCAATGTATTCTTGCAGGCAGATAATGCAAGGGATAAGAAAGGGATTAACACAATTGAAATTACAAAAACTTTTTTCATACAAGAATTTAACAAACCTGGACTTGGAATCAATGCCTTTCTTTGTACCATCTTTCACCATCTTTCAAATAAAAATATCGTGATTTAAATTGGGTACATGAGAGCATTAGTATTCTTCATCGCATTAACTTTTTACATGGCGGTATCAAACGTTGACTCAAAGCCGCTCGAACCTGCACCGATCGTTTACGTGATGCCAAGAAAACATCTTAACTTTCCAAGACGTCATTGCTCGAATTTAGCGAACATCGGAATCAGAATCTGAAATATACCAAGGTGATGGTGCGGAAAATCAAGACGATGCTAAATCCTGCTCTTTTGGGAAATATTCATATTATCCTTTTGTTAAGTTCCATTGTAAGGAAACTTTGCAGTTCACAGTTCCTGTTAGAAGTGGAAAGGGTATTTTATGAAAACCAGTCAAGTAATTTTGTTAGCAGTCTTGTTTGCGGCGTGTTCTAAATCGTCGAGTAATTCCATGACACCGCCCAGCGGGAACATCAATTTCTCAAGTCAAGTCCAGCCGATTTTCACAGCTAATTGTGCGCTGTCGGGCTGTCATGCAGGATCGAGTCCACAGCAGGGACAAAATTTGTCGGCGGGGCAGGCCTACAGCAACATTGTAAGTGTTCGAAGTGCTGAAGCCCCTTCGTTTTTCAGAGTTAATCCTTCGAATTCAGATAGCAGCTATCTCTACATGAAAATAACCGGCGATCCAAGAATAGGAAATACGGCACGGATGCCTTACGGAAAATCTCCTCTTGGCGCATCGGATATCCAGACAATAAAAAATTGGATCGACCAAGGTGCACTGAACAATTAAGTCAAAGATTAAAAGTAAGAAATCAGAATCTGGTTCGTCCGCTTTTGACTTATCGTAATACTTGTTTGTGGTCCATTTTATTATTAAAATATGCAGAAGGCGATGGAGTTCGCCGAAGAAGTATCGCAGAGTTTAGCGGTTGATGACTCCTACTAAATCAAAAGTAGGAGTTTTTTATTTTATGACAACGGTTGTGAATGTGCGAAGAACCGACTACAGGAACAAAAAGAAGGCGGCATTTCTTGAATTGGTTGAGGATCTTCGCCGTCAATTATCACCCACCTTCCCGGAATTATTGCCGCGGGCAGACGACATCGCGAGGAAAATCTCCGAAGAAAAATTCAACCTTGTCGTGGTCGGACAGTTCAAGCGGGGGAAATCAACTCTCATCGATGCGTTATTAGGAAAAGATATCCTTCCCACAGCGGTCGTGCCGCTTACTTCGATCGTGACAATCTTACATTATGGTACGAAAGAGAAAATTTCTGTTGACTTTGCGGACGGGCATCAGGAAGTCATCGGGCACGAGCAGCTTCCTGAGTACGTTACGGAAAAATTGAATCCTGAAAATGTAAGGAATGTCGAAAGAGTTGAAGTCGAGCTGCCGAATAAATTTCTTGAGAGCGGCGTTTATCTTGTCGATACCCCAGGTGTCGGGTCGATTTACGGTCACAATACCGATACTGCAAATCATTTCCTGCCAGAATCTGACGCGACAATCTTTCTCATGACAGCAGACCAGCCTCTGAGCATAGGCGAGGTTGAATTTCTGCGAAACGTCCGTGAGCATGTGACGAAAATATTTTTTGTGCTTAACAAAGTTGATTTGCTTTCCGAAGCAGAACGCAATGAAGCGGAGACTTTCGTCAAGGATTCGCTGTCTAAAGAAATATCTGTTGGGCAGGATAGCATAAAACTCTTTCTTGTCAGTTCGAAATCCGCCCTTCTTGCAAGGAAGAGCTCCGACGAGGAATTAGAGAAAAAAAGTAATTTCAAATCTCTCGAAGGTGCGCTGACGGATTTTCTATCAAAGGAAAAAAGCGACGTTATGATGGATGCGGCGTCAAGGCGTGCCCGAAGGATTGCTTTGGAAGCTTCAACTCTTGCACGACTTCGGCTGAAAGCGTATTCGGAATCCGTGGAGAGCCTGCAAAAAAAAATCGACGAGTTCAGGAATTTCAAGAAAGAAATTCAAAAGAGGCAGCAAGACATCTCCCGTGTTATCTATACGGCTTATAACATCACGACGATGATAGAAGAAGACAGGGTGATCTTTGAGGAGACGACCCAGCCTGAGGTCGAGAGGCGTTTTGAGGAAATCGCTGCACGAGACAAGCATTTGAGCTCCACCAAGTACATCGATGCACTTAACAAAGAAATCGTCTCGCTTGTGACTGAATTTGTTGACAAGTGGCGTTACGAAGAGGAGGCGAAGGTGAAAGACAAGTTCGACGCCAGCGTCGAGGAATTATTCACCAGGATGAACGAGCTCATCGACGATGTGTACCAACATGCGGCTGCACTGTTCGAAGTTGAGTTCCAGAGGTTGGAGAACTATCAGCTGTTCACCGATGAAACCGAATTTTATTATTTCATTTTAGAAGATATAAAGCCATCTCTCGAAGAGCTCTCCGATGCAATTGTAAAAATTCTGCCGCATGGAATTGCCAGACGCTTGATTTATCGAAAAGAAAAAGACACACTAAGGATAGAATTTGACAGGCAATGTGGAAGGGTGCGTTACGATTTCATAAAGCGGATTGACAAAAGCATGATGAACCTTGGGAAAACTTTTACCAATACGATGAGTGAGCACTTGGAAAGAATCGAGAAGATTATTGCGGATGCCATGGTGACTCGGGAGAAAACCACGTCCGAGGCTTCGGATAAGATCGCTGAATACAAAGAAAAGCTCTCCAAGTTCGGCGGGCTTGAAAAGAAATTTGCGGAGCTTGAAGTGGCGCGCTAGATGCAAAGAAAAGGCTGTTTTATAAGAAGGTGAGAGAAAATGTTTAGAAGTTTTTTGGTTTTTATCGGCGGCGGGATTGGCGCCGTTTTCAGATATTTGTTGGCTGGGTGGATTTACAGAGTAATTGGTACCGATTTTCCTTATGGCACACTTGTAGTAAATGTCCTTGGCTGTTTTGTTATAGGATTGTTCTTGATGATGGCAGAGAATAGATTTTTGATAAGTCCTTCAGTGAGAACGTTTATAGCAGTCGGAATCATTGGAGGATTCACCACTTTCTCAACGTTTAATTTTGAAACACTTGAACTTTTGAAGAATGGCACTTTTGCTTTGGGTCTGTTGAACATAGGTGCGTCAATAGTCCTCGGTCTCTCTGCGACATGGGTTGGAGCGATTATCGGGAGAATAATATAATGGAGGCTGAAATGAAGCTTGAAGGTACAGGAAAACTTCTTCGTATATTTATCGGCGAGGACGATCATTTAGACAGGAAGCCGCTCTATCAAGTTTTCGTCGAGCGTGCACGCAAATTTGGGATGGCTGGCGCAACAGTTATCCGCGGAGTGGAAAGCTTCGGTGCCGGAAGTATGATTCATACTGCAAAGTTGCTCGAACTCAGCGAGGATCTTCCATTCGTGATCGAGATCGTCGATACTGAGGAAAAAGTCGATAAGTTTCTGCCGATAGTGGAAGAGTTATTCGAAAAAGCAGGATGTGGTGGAATGATCACAGAAGAGAAAGTGAACGTGATTCATTATACTCACGGAATAAATCCATGATTTACTCTTATTGCATAGTTCCAATGTACCATGTTTCGATAAATTCTAGACCGCAATAAACTTATGTCAACTGAGAAAAGTGAAATACTAATTGCCAATAAATCCAATCTCAAGCGCACCGCTCTAAGATTTGTAATCCTGATCGGAGTGGTGAGCCTTTTTGCTGACTGCGCTTACGAAGGGGCACGCAGCATCACCGGCCCGCTTCTTGCGGTCCTGGGTGCGAGCGCAACGCTTGTCGGATTCATCGGCGGATTCGGCGAACTGCTTGGTTATGGCTTGCGCCTTGTCTCAGGCAAACTCAGTGAACGAACGGGAAAATTCTGGCCCATCACTTTACTCGGGTATATTATTCAAATGACGGCTGTACCATTATTGGCTATCGCTCCGAGCTGGCAGATAGCCGGTTTGCTGATTATCATGGAGCGGGTTGGTAAAGCTACTCGCAATCCACCGCGTGACGTTATGTTGTCACACGCCGGGAAGCAGTTAGGCGGATTTGGATGGGTATTCGGACTGCACGAGGGAATGGACCAGGCTGGCGCGCTCATCGGGCCTATCGTGGTCGCGCTGGTGCTCGCTTATCGCGGCAGCTATCAGATTGCATTCGCGGTGCTTCTTGTGCCGGCGATTATAACAGTTGCACTTATCTTTACAGCGCGGTTCTTGTACCCCAAGCCGCACGAAATGGAAGTGAATATTCCGAATGTCCAATCGAAGGGGCTGCCACGCGTCTTCTGGATTTATCTTGTCGGAGCGGCATTGGTTGCAGCGGGATTCGCTGATTTTTCTCTGATCGCTTTTCATTTTCAGAAAGCCTCAGTTGTCCAGGGAATGTGGATCCCGATTTTTTATTCAGTCGCTATGGCTGTGAGCGGCGGCGGATCGCTGCTGTTCGGGCGCCTGTTTGACCGCGTCGGTCTTTGGATATTAGTTCCGTTGACAATCATTTCCGCAGCATCGGCGCCGCTTGTATTTTTTGGCGGATTCCCGTTGGCTCTTGCCGGCTCCGCGCTGTGGGGGCTTGGAATGGGGGTGCATGAATCCATTATACCTGCCGTCGTTGCGACCATGGTACCTCAACAGCGCAGGCCTTCAGCTTACGGACTTTTCACCGCCGGATATGGAGTTTCCTGGTTCATCGGGAGTGTGGTGCTGGGAATGTTGTACGACTTATGGATTCCTGCGGTTGTAATTTTCTCAATCGTAACTCAGCTGATTGCCATTCCCATCTTTTTGAGCCTGAACAAAAAGGAAGCATGATGGGTTTTTCTTGATACATTGTGGTTTGTTAGATATATTTTTCGGGATAAAGGAGAAAGCAGGATGATGTGCAAATATTTGAAATCCTTTTCAGTTATAATCACGACGGCATTGGGTCTTCAACTCTTCGGTACTGCCTATTCTCAGCAATCAGGCGTAAAAACAACAGGAATTCATGGCATGGTACAATGCGACGGCTCGCTCCGCGAAGCGAGCAAGCCGGTTGTCGGTGCAACTGTTCGTCTCCTCGAGCTGGACCGCACAACTTATTCGGACGCGAAAGGCGAATTCTTATTTCCCGATTTGCCGAATGGAACATACACCATCTTCGTTCGCTGCATCGGCTACACTTCCGGCACGAATAAAGTTGCAGTCAAAAATAATACAGCCGAAACATCTTTCACCTTGAGTGAGTCTGCGATCCAATCGGAAGAGGTTGTCGTTTCTGCTTCGCCTTATGCCCGCGTAGCAGATCAACAATTTCAATCGACGGAGTCAAAGTCGATGTTGGAACTGCAGCAGAGTCCGGGTTCGAGTTTCGCCGAAGAAATTTCCGACTTGCCCGGCGTGGAAGTTCGTTACAACGGTTCTGCTCCCGCGCGGCCGATGATCCGAGGACTTTCGGATAACGAAGTATTGGTTTTAGAAGATGGACTTCGAACGGGCGACATCTCCACTTACGATCCTGCTCACTCGGTTCCGGTTTTACCCATCAGCATTTCGCAGATCGACGTTGTGCGCGGGCCCGCAAGCATCATGTACGGTCCAAACGCAATCGGTGGATTGATCAATGTTATAACAAGCACAATTCCGACCGCTTCGACAAATCCATTTTCAGGAATGGTTGCGTTAACTGGTGATGAGACGAGTGACGACTACACAGGATATTTTGATGGAGTTTATAGTAATGGCGGACACGCTTTCAGTGTCTCCGCCGGCGGGCTTCATTCACAAGATATCCGAATTCCATCGGGAAATTATTTCGACGGAGTTCAAAATTTCAACCTGAGCCGCATGCCGCAATCGTGGGATCGCAGCCAGAGAGAAGCGGCGGGTTATTCTTATCAAAACGACTTTGGGATGATCGGTATCGGCTACGAGCATTACCAGATGACCTACGGCATTCCTGGTACACCGCCGAACCCTGATTGGATGAATGATCCACCGACTACATCGCTAATTGCGCAGAATAAAAATTTGGTCGAGATGAGAAGCCTGTTCGCAGTTGATGGAGATTTTTTAGAACAGATAAAGCTGAGCGCGAATTTTGTTGATTACAATCACGAAGAATATCCGACGCAGCAGGATTCAACCGGAGTTTCCAATCCTGAGGCAAATCATTTTAACAAGCGTGCTGTGAATGCAGCATTACAATTTCAGCATCAGCGATTTGGACAGCTTGAGGGTACAATTGGACTTTGGATGAATATCGAAAATCTTTCAATTGAAGGCCAGCAGCCGTTAGGTCCGAACTCCGTCACCACCGACATCGCAGCTTACATCTTCGAAGAATATTTGCTTGGAGAAGATTCACGTTTGCAGGGAGCGGTGCGTTATGATTACAACCGCATTCATACATTGCCGTATGCGGCTTCGCTGGATTCTGTCTTTCAAACTGTTGATGTCACCCGAATGTCGAACGCAGTGACCGCATCAGTCGGCATGATTCAAAATCTCACACGCAACGTTATTGCGTCGCTAAATCTTGCCCGCTCATTCCGTGCGCCGACCGTCCAAGAGCTTTTTGCAAACGGATCAGATGCCGCCAGCAATACCTATTCGATCGGCGATTCGAACCTTTTGCCGGAAACATGTTTTGGGATCGACGCGTCCTTGAAAGGTCACTTCACAAATTTGTCATTTGAGTTGTCGCCGTATGTAAATTTCATAAACAATTATATCTATGCCTATCTGAGAGGCGATACGATAGATGCGCTTCCAGTCCGGCAATTCTCCGCGTCGGACGCACGGT
Organism: Candidatus Kryptoniota bacterium; assembly: GCA_049278975.1. Taxonomy (GTDB): domain Bacteria; phylum Bacteroidota; class Ignavibacteria; order Kryptoniales; family JAKASW01; genus JAKASW01. The sequence continues at coordinate 11,931 of JBAPNE010000110.1, read as the reverse complement.
TGATTGGATTTGAAGCGAGCGTAATGGTACAGCTCGCCTCGCTCGGCTCTCGGCGGAGCGGGCCGATACAAAATATTGCCGTTGAAGCGAACGCGGATTATGTAAATGCAGAAGATACCAAGAATAATATGTCGCTTCCGTTCATACCGCCGCTGCGAGGATTATTGAGATTGATTTACCAATTTGTCCCTTCCGATGGAGATGTTATTTATTCCGGAACATTTGACTGGCGACTGGCGACAAGCCAAACGCGCCTCGGAGTTGGAGATACTTACACGGCGGGGTATGGCGTTGTCAATATTGGTGGGGGCTTAAGGTTCAACGACGGAGGACTAGTACATAACTTCGGCATTCATTGCGACAATCTTTTTAATCAGGTTTATCGCGACAATTTATCCGTTATCAAAGACTTCATACCACAGCCCGGGCGCGGTGTCCGGATGAACTACGATCTTATGTTCTAAGTTGCAAGTGAGTTAATTTATTTGTCAGAATGAGGTTTCCTTATTGATCGATTCTCGCGAGTCGTCTGCAAGAGGATGGAAAACTTCGCAAGAGTGAGGCCTGTTGACTTTGTGCCAGAATGCCGATAACTTCTAGACTCAGCTGAACCATTTCACCTTTCATAACTTGTTATAGAAGTCGGTTGCTGTTGCAGCCCATTACTATTTCGCGAATGGAGAAACAAATGAGAAACATTTTTCGGTTCCTATTTGCAGTGTTTTATTTAAACATCGGTACGAATTCATTACGTGCCCAATGGGTTCAGGCTAACGGTCCCTCCGGCGGCTCTATTTTTTGCTTTGTCGTCTCCGACACGAATCTCTTTGCCGGGACTGATGGCGGCGTCTTTCTTTCCACCAACAAAGGTACAAGCTGGAGTGCGGTCAATGCAGGCTTGACGAACAATCATGTCCATGCCTTTGCTGTCTCCTCCAACGGAGCAGGGGGCACGAATGTCTTTGCCGGCACTTTTGATGGCGGCGTCTTTCTTTCCACCAACAATGGTACAAGTTGGGCCCGAGTCGATAGTGGGTTGTCAAACACTCATATCCATGTTCTTGGCGTTTCGAACACGAATGTCTTCGCCGGAACCGAGGGCGGTGGGATCTTTCTATCAACTAACGATGGAAGGAACTGGACTGCTGCCGACTCAGGTTTGACAAACAGTTTTGTTTTGTCCTTTGCTGTCTCCGCGAATGGAACAGGCGGCACGAATATCTTTGCTGGTACATTTGGCGGGGGCGTTTTTCTATCGACCAACAACGGCGCAAACTGGACTGCGGTTAATACAGGGTTGACGAACATTGATGTCACGGCTCTTGCCGTTTCCCCTAACGGAGCGGGTGGCACGAATATCTTTGCTGGTACATTTGGGGGAGGCGTCTTTCTATCGACCAACGACGGCACAAACTGGACTGCGGCTAATACGGACTTGACGAACACTTATATTCGTGCTATTGCTGTTTCCCCCACCGGAACAGGAGGTAAGAATGTTTTTGCAGGAACGGTTGGCGGCGGTATCTTTCTATCGACGGACACCGGCACAAACTGGACTGCAGTTAATACAGGCTTGACGAACCATGATATCACAACTCTTGCGATTTCCCCCAACAGGACAGCCGGCACGAATCTCTTTGCGGGTACTCACCAAGGTCTCTTTCTATCGACCAGCAACGGTACAAGCTGGACCGCAATCGACTCAGGGTTGACAAAAGGAACTAAGATACTTGCTTCACTTGGAGGGTCACTGACCTTTAATATTGATATCGACGGGCCTCATTTTAATCCCAATTCTGCGGTCTTTGGGGGTGGGGTCGGGATAGGCGGTGAGGTTCATGTAAAACCTTTGTTCGTCGTTGGAATAGTAATGGGCTTGGGGGATAATGAGGGAATAATTGGTTACGACCCGACTACTCCTTATTTGTTTAGTACTCTCTATGGTGGTACCTGGATCGGAAAATATCAAATAGTGGCCGGCGAAATAAATGGTGTGGGAGACGGCGGAGTCGGGTACACGCGGTATACCAGCTTATTTGTTGGAGCAAACAGGAAGGATGTTAAAATTTTCTTTTTTGAACCCGAAATCAGAGTTATGTTTCCAATTTCTGGCTCGTTTGTGACTGGCCCGGCGAGCTACAAATTTGAAGTTGGACCAAGCGAAGAGAGGGACATTACGGAACATTCTCATCTTCGTGATTTATTCTTCGGGCTCACTCTGAAAGTCGGAATTGGCGTTAACTGACAACTTCCTTGTGCGACGACTTACAGTCCGTATTGCATTCAGAGGTTATAGGCAACCTAGATGGGCGACATCAGCAAAACAATTATTAACGGATAAACCAAAATGAAAAAAGTAATATTAATTACTGGGGATTATCAGAGATCAGCAGGCAAACTGCCATGCCAATGATTAAGCAAGTTCGGTTGGTTCTGACAGGTTCACTTCAACTTTTCCGCAAGATTCATTATTAATTTGTTCCGTCGGTTCTGTCGTTGCTAGCGGGATCTCCGACAAGCTCACCACCAGTTTTCTCGCCTATGATTTGGCCGAAGGTATCACTTCGTGACAACGTCGTCGTACTTTTGCAGCTTGTAGATAATCGTCGAGGCGAGCCAGCTTATAATGAATATCCCTATGATAAAATATCCCATCGTGCCGAAGTTATTGCTTAATTGACCGACATAATTCCAGAACCATCCCCTCAATTCAAATTTATCTCCGATGACGCCGAACGCTTCGATCCCTCCCACGAGAAGTGCAACAAGCACCGACACGAAAGTAATCGTCAAATTGTAGAACAGCTTGCGCAGCGGCTTGACGTACGCCCAACCGTAAGCAGCAAGCATGAGCACTCCGTCGGTGGTATCGACAAGAGACATTCCAGCGGTAAAGAGCGCGGGGAATATCAAGATGGACCAAACAGGGAGTCCCTTCGTCGCTTCCGCAGCCGTAATTCCAAGAAGCCCGATTTCGGTGGCGGTGTCGAAGCCGAGCCCGAAGAGAAAGCCGAGCGGGTACATGTGCCAGCTTTGTTTGATCAACTTAAATAGCGGACGGAAAAATCGTCCCATGAATCCGCGCTGGTTCAGGAGATCGTTTAGCGATTGTTCGCTGTATGTACCACCTTGCTTAACTGTTTTGAATGTTCTGTAAACATCCCGGAGAATAACCATGTTGATCAGCGCTATGACAAAGAGAAATCCTGCAGAGACAGATGTGCCTATGATGCCGCCAACTTGACGGTACTGTGGGAGATTTTTCTGAATCGCAACCGCGGCGACTGCGATACAGATTGAGGCGAGCACCACGACCGTCGAATGACCGAGTGAAAAAAAGAAACCGACACCGGCAGGCCGTTTTCCTTCCTGCATAAGTTTGCGTGTAACGTTGTCTATGGCGGCGATATGGTCGGCATCCACTGCATGTCTTAACCCGAAGCTGTAAGCGATTACGGATGTGCCGATGAGAAGCGGATATTCTCTGAATGCTGCGATCGCCGCCAGCCATACAAGAATATTGATGGACGCCAGTAATGAGTACATTCCAATGATTTTACGCCTGACATCTCCGGCTTTACCTAGCAGATGCCATCTTCGCTCACCGTTTTTCAATTCGTTCTTCATCTTTTGATTCGTAATAATCGGGATTTCAAAATGAAAATTCAATTGCAGTCTTCATCATTTTACATTATTATCATGTCATGAATATTTGTGTGTCGCGCAAGCGGGATTTTCGACAAAGCTCAATTCGCATTTTCCTCAGAGAAATTTTTAAGTGATGGAAAAGGCAATTGTTACTTTGTCGGGTGGACTCGACTCGTCAACTCTTCTATACTGGGCAGCGAAACGATTCAACGTCAGTGCGCTGACATTCGACTACGGCTCAAAACACAATGAGCACGAGTTGTTCGCAGCGAAGGAGATCGCGCGCCGGATGAACGTTCAGCATTCAGTCATTAATCTCCCGTTTGTCAACGAATTTTTCAAATCAGATTTGCTTAGGAGCGGAGGCGAAATTCCCGAAGGACATTACGAGGATTTGTCCATGCGCAGCACGGTCGTTCCGTTCCGAAATGGGATTATCCTTTCGATTGCGGTTGGCTATGCGGAATCGATCGATGCAAAGAAAGTTCTCTACGCGGCGCATGCCGGCGATCATGCGATTTATCCCGACTGCCGACCCGATTTCTTGAAAGCAATCGCAGAGGCAGGACGTGTCGGAACATATTTGGGAGTAGAGATTAAAGACCCGTTCATCGCGATGAGCAAAAAAGAAATCGTAGTTCTCGGAGAAGAATTGGGAGTTCCGTTTGAGGTCACCTATTCATGTTACAAAGGTGGTAATCAGCACTGCGGCAAGTGCGGAACGTGTGTCGAACGGAAAGAGGCGTTTCATCTTGCCGGCATTCAGGATCCAACAAAGTACGAAAACTGAAATAAACCGTACCTTAATCCTCTCGTATTAAGAGGGCAGGAAGAGCTTTACATCTTTGCTATTTGTATGACGACGTAAAGAAGAGAAATGCCGACCAGCGTCATAAAGGTCGTCAGCATCTTCGGGTGGGCATGGTGGCTTTCGGGAAGAAGTTCGCTCGCGCCGATATAAATGAAGCTGCCGCAAAAAATCGCGAGCACGTCTCCCAAGGCATTTTTCGGAAGTGTGAAGAAAAGGGTGAACGTGATTCCGAGGACCGGTGCAAGCGCATCGATGGCAAGCCACCAGAAAGCGTTCCGCCGCGTCCCTTGATTTTTCAAAACTAAACTGACTGTGTTGATGCCGTCGGAAAAATCGTGAGTGAGGACCGCAGCAGTTACTATCGCGCCGACAGCGGCGGATACCTGGAACGCGAATCCGATGACCGCACCATCCAGGAAACTATGGAATGACAAGCTCGCGGCTCCGAGTGTCCCACGATGCAGCGGGTTTTGATCTTCGCCGTCCGAATGGAAATGCAAAACGACGACCCGATCGAGTATGAGATATATAAGAAATCCAATTCCCATCATCATAGAAACGGTGGAAATATCATTTGAGACGCTTCTCAAATTCGCAGCCTCGGGCAATAGATCGAAGAATGCGACCCCGATTACCGCTCCCGCGCTGAAGCCTACTATCAAGTGGAGCTTGTCTTTGTATTTAAGTGCAAAAACGCCGCCAAGTAAAGTTGACGCAAAGGTCGCCAATCCTATTAGCATTATTGTCATTTGAGTTTTTCTTTTAACTGTTCCATGGTAATATAATGCACCAGCCTAAAACATGAAAACGCAAGTGAAAGTCCGCGGGAAAAACTACTCGATCATATTTCCCGTCTCGCGGAAGCTGAGATTTTCGTTCGATGTTTCCACTGTTTTGTTTTCATTCAATTCAAGTTCTTGATGCTTTCCGTTGAAATTTCTGTACGCGTCATACAAAATGTTCGCTAAGTGTTCCACCTTTGTCTTGGCTCCCTGAGAGATTTGGATGTTGCACGTTCCGCATGTTGTGATTACTGAATCTACTTTCGCTCCTTTTATCTGGTTAAAAAGATTCGAGCCCGCTTTCATTGAGAGATCGTAAAACTGTTTCTTCAATCCGAATGTTCCGGCCATTCCACAACATGTGTCTTCGTCAAGCTCTTTAACTTTAAGCCCTGGAATCATTTTCATTAACTCGATCGGCTGCCGTTTCACTCCAATAGGAATCGAATGACACGGATTATGATAAGTGACGCGCTTTTTGATCGGTCCAAAATTTTTGTTTAATTTTCCTTCCTTATGAAGCCTTGAAAGGTACTCCGACAACTCGAATGAATGCGCGGCTACTGTCACGGCGGCGTTCGTCCTGAGCAAATTGGGGTAATCATCTTTCACGGCCAATGCACAGCTTGGCGCTGAGAAAACAATATCGAAGCCTTGATCGACATAGCTTAAAAGCTGTTCCACGTTCCATGATGCATCAGGGATCACATCGTTTTTGCTTCCCGTCGTAATGCGGGCGATGCCGCAGCAGCGTAGGCTGTCCGGGACCCGCACATCTATACTGTTTCGCCGGAGCACTTCAATAGTTGCAATCCCTTCGCCGTGTACGTCGTTGAAATTAGCGAAACAGCCGGCGAAATAAATTACTTTCTTCTGACTGCTTGAATGTTTCCGGTTTATCCCGAAACGTTTGTAAAGAGGCTTATGGAACAAGGGCAGTTGTCTCCTGCTATCTATGCCGAACAGTTTTTCCATCGGCTTGCGAAAAACTTTTAAGCTTGACGTAAGATTTGCAATCGCCGGACTCACTGAAGCCGCGGCTGAGAAAGCTGGAAGTTTATCGATGAATTTGTCCTGGCGGTTTTTTTCCCCCTTTTCAAAAAATATTGTCTTTGCCTCTATTACCATTCTCGGAATGTCTATCTGCGTTGGACATTCTGTCAAGCAAAGTTTACAATTAAAGCAATAATCAAGAACGTCTTTGAATTCCTGCTTTTCAAGAAAATCGGAGTCCAAGCTGCCGTTTATAATTCCTCGAAGAAGATTTCCTTTCGCCCGCGGCGTAGCTCTCTCGTCGAAGGTCGCCAACGCTGTCGGACAATAGCTCAAGCAAACCCCGCAGCCATGGCACTTCTCGATCTCGTGTGCCATCTTGTCATCATCTAAAGGAGTTTTTGTCCCAACTCGTTTATAGTTTTCGCCGTAGCGCAAATCGTGAACGATTGAAACGTTTTGTTCTCCAACGATTTTGCCAGGATTCAAAATTCCATTAGGATCGAAGATTTCTTTGGTTTTCTTGAATAGCGAATAGATCTCTTCGCCGTAAAGTTTGGGAAGAAACGGAGTCCGCAGGAGTCCGTCGCCGTGCTCGCCGCTTAAAGTTCCGCCGAGCGTGACTGCGAGATCGTAGATTTCATTTGCGACCGGATCTATTCTATTTAGATGTTCTTTATCTTTTTGATCGACAAGAAGAATCGCATGTGTGTTTCCGTTTCCTGCGTGCCCGTACAGTGCATACCGAATGTTGTATTCTTTGAAAATTTTCTGCGCACCTTCCAAGTAATCTGGAAGTTTTTCCACAGGAACCGCGACGTCTTCGACAAATGAAGTTTTCTTTCCGGGCTTTTCTATCTTATAAAATATCGCAGAGGCCTCTTTGCGAATGCGCCATAGTTTTGCGGCCTCCTTTTCATCACGCGGCAAAATTTGTTTGGTGGAAAGTGAGAGCTTGGTGAGAAGCTCGGAAAGTTTCGTAACCTTTCCCTCCGCGAGCCCGGTTTTCATTTCCTCGAATTCAAAAATAATTATCGAGACAAAATCTTCACCGAGGATTTCATCTATAGCTGGATCAATCCCGACCGCAGCGTTTGAAAAAGTTTTGTCCAACATCTCCACAGCTGCCGGTCCGAATTGCAACGATTCTTTCGCGGCAAGTGCACAAGATTCGTAAGACGGGAAATATGCGATCAGATTCGATCTCTCCTTTGGAAGCGGAACTAACTTCAACTTCGCTTCTATAACTATCCCGAGTGTCCCTTCGCTTCCGCAAAAAAGTTTTGTCAGGTCGACTGAATTGTTATTAATCGTTTCTTTTAAATTGTAACCGGAAGAATTCTTCGAAGTCTTCGGGAATTTGTCGTCGATCAAACTCTTATGAGGGGAAAGAAGTCCGCCTACTTTATGCGCAAGATCATGGTCGGATGAATTTGGAGAAATATTACGAAGATCGGCATTGGCAGTTACGATTTCCAATTCGAGAACATTGTCCTTTGTCGAGCCATATTTTACGGTATGTGGTCCTGCGGCATTTGTTCCGATCATTCCGCCGATGACACATTGTTTTCCGGTCGAGGGGTCGGGACCAAACGTGAGTCCATGATGTTGAAGAGAATTATTTAGCTCGTTTAAGACTACTCCGGGTTGAACCCTTACGGCTTGCTCATTTGCGTCGATGTCGAGAATATTTCGGAAATATTTGTTGAAAACTAAAATTATCCCGCTTCCGATTGATTGCCCCGCGAGGCTTGTGCCAGCTCCACGACTCGTGATGGGAATTTGCCGTTCGGCGCAATAACGGACTGTCTCGATTACATCTTCAACTGTTTTCGGAACGACAACGCCGAGTGGTTTGATTTGATACATGCAGGCATCGGTACTGAAGAGCGTCCGAGAAATTTCGTCGAAAAGTACTTCGCCTGAAATCTTTCGCTTCAGGTCATGTTCAACAGCATGCGATTCATAGTTCATTTTTCTAATTTTCGATTGCGGTCTCGATACTGGGCTATCAAATCTTCTTCGCAAGCATCTGCCTCTAACTGGAAAGTCGGGTGGTCGATGCTGAATCTTGTTGCAAGCTGCTGCTCTAACTCCCCGGTTATCGTAACCGTTCGGCTGAGCCGCATGTCATCGACCACGATGTGTGCTGACAGTGCTCGGAAATTTGAAGAAAGGCTCCAGATGTGAAGATGGTGCACTCCTTTTATTCCCGGAAAGTTCTTTATGAAGTTGCCGACTTCGTTAAGATCGATTCCTTTCGGAGAGCCTTCGGTGAGAATGTTGGTCGATTCGACGAGCAAGTCCCAAGAACTTTTTATTATGAAGACGCCAATGATAATAGAGATAATTAAATCTAGCGAGGAAAAATTTATGACAGTTATAATGATTGCGGTGATTATGACTGCTGCCGATTCGAGAGTGTCGGTTATCAAATGAAGGAAAGCACTTTGGATGTTGAGGTTCTCTTTTCTATGCCGCCGTAAAAGAAGAACCGAAAACAAATTTGCTGTGAATCCAATGGCTGCAATTATCAGCATCAATATGGAATTGATTCGCACCGGATGCGAAAACCGCGCGAGCGCTTCATAAATTATGTAAGCGCCTATGAGAACAAGAAGGACGGAGTTTACAAATGCCGCAAGAATCTCAAAGCGAAAATAGCCGTAAGACTTTTTTGTGTTGCCGCTCCAGTACATTATGCGGTTTGCGATGAAAGTAATTATTAGCGCGATGAAGTCACTGAAGTTGTGCATCGCGTCGGAGATGAGTGCGAGACTGCCGGAAAATAAACCTCCGATCAATTCCGCGATTGCGATCAATCCGTTGAGAAGTATCGAGTAAAAAAGCGGCTTCTCTGTTATGTGCCTAAATTCCATCCTTGGAATTTGAGGAGTTGAGTTTTCATAATCAACTCAACCAAGGAAATTGGTTCATAGCTGATAGTTTTTTGGTCTATTGCTATCAGCTATGAACTACGAACTACTACATATCCCCGCCTCTACGAATCGTCCAGAAGTCGTCTGAAAGATTGCGATCGCTTAGATAGGCATAAGGTATCGTGAAGTATCCTTTCTGTCCCCAGGTTGTTCCCCACGAGTTGCGCACGATGAAACGTTGCTGTGAATCGTCGTAACCGACAGCGAGCACGGCATGTCCACCGAGAACTTTTTCACCCGGTTGTGGCATGTTTACGATTCCGGTTTGTGCGACTTGTGGTGACTCGAAACTTTCATACACAGTGAAACCGAACACAAATGGGAAACCACTGGCTAAACATGTGCGCATATCATTGAGCGTGAGAATGCGATGGTACGTACTGATCTTATGCTGAAGCGCATCTTTATAACATGCCGCTGTCGGCTTGACAGCAAACTTTGCTATGTTATACGGCCATTCTTTTTCTGGACAGACACCTTGTTTGGCGAGAGTCTTGATGCCGTCGCGAATTTGCGCGCCCGAGTCAGACTTGACTGTATGCTCGATGAGGCGCTCGTCATAATAAATGAAAAGCCTGCTGAGGTCGACAAGCTTTATACTGTCTTTGAGTTCCAAAAATTCGAGCCCACCGACCAGTGCGTTCGCAGTGCAGCTTCCTAACTGTCCCTGGTTTTCTACAGGCGGGCAAGTTGGACGCAGATCAATAGATGGTGGAAGTGCAGCAATCGCCGGACGAATTTGGTCGAATAGTAAATCCCGGTGATCCGGTAAATCTGCTAGCCACCCGTAGCCAGGCTTACCGAGTTTCGGCAGTGGTTGACTTCTTCGTTTTCTTGCCGCGACTTTTTTCGTGACACGAGGTGTCTTTCTTTGCTTTGACATTTGATCCTCCTATTGGTTTTTTAATTAACAGTTCATAATGAAAAGTTAAAAACTGTGTGGATTGTCTGCTTTATCAACGCAAATCTCGACAAGTTATTAATGCTGTCCTTGATTGTGCCAGGTGTTATTAACATGAGATAATTGTGTCTCAATAATTTTGCGATATTATCGTTCTCGTACGCTGCCTCCTGACTTCATTCTATTAATCCTATAATTGCAAGGATTCAGATTTTTTGCATTTGAGGTCCACTCTCACCTCATGCTTCATGGCACGTTAACTCTTTTTCGAGTATTTGTCAAGTACCATATTAGCAAATAACTCATAGCCATTGAATCATTGTCCATGGCTTTTAATCATAACTATTAAATATAAGTCATGAATATAGCGGACTAGAGATTAGATACATCAGGCGGATCAAGATCATTTCGGTTTTGAACAGCCAATCCTGCAGGTTCAGCGAGCTCGCGTTGCCCCGTCTTATCAAGCGTCTATTTCAATGCTTTCAGGCTGAAGAATACTTCCTCCGGAGAGAATATACCGGCGAAAAATCGTTCATAGATTACCGGCTCAATGTTTAGAAAAAAGTCCATCCACTTGAGAATTTTGAAGTGAGACGTGATGAATCTCTTTTCAAGGATTTCGAACTGTACGTTCCCTCCGTAGTTCGTGCGATGATTGAGCTTCCATTGCTCGTAGAACTTCAATTTCCGGTTATCTAAGCACTCGTAATTATCGAAAGACCTTATAGAAAATGGTATCTTGTGGTCGGGCTCTCCGAAATATTTTGTGTTAAGGAAGAACGGTGCGTAAACGGTCAGAATGCCGTTCGGCTTGAGAATCCTGTGAAGTTCCGTGACAGTGCTGTTGAAGTTATTAAGGTGTTCCATGACATGGGAAGCGAGGATTTCATCGAATGTGTTGTCCTCGAATGGATATGGCACTTTGTTCAGATCGTGAACGACATTCCCTCCGTAGTCCACGATGTCTATGTTGATATAACCATCCCGAAGATCTTTTCCACATCCTATGTTAAGTTTTTTCATTTATTGGTTTCCTTCGAATTCGCTAACACGTTTGGTGCTTGAGAAGTAGATAGCAATTCTCTTTTTGCTATTCCGAACCTTTCTCAATCAGGTAGTTCGAATTTTTTTGCGTTTGTATTTTCATAACTGCTTAGCGTACGAACTTGTTGAGAGATTTACAAGTTTCTTCACCTTTTCGTAAACCGAATCGACAGTGATATCTCTAATGCACTTGAATTTTACATCGTCTCGGAAGCACTTCAAGGGGCGCGGGGAATACACAAAGCACGGCGAGCAATCCAAGTAAACGGATGCAATTTCATAATCAGTGTGCCATGGTTGCGTATAGTTCGTATTCAATGGCCCTTCAATGGCAACTACTTTGCGCTTCATTGCTGACGCAATGTGCATCAAGCTGGAATCGTTTGTGACAAATAAATCGCATCTCTTTATGAGTGCTGCCGTCTGAATTATGTTCGGTGCGGCAATTGGTATCGCGTCAGGCAATCCTATTCCTTTGATGATCTCTTCGTTTACACCCATTTCTTCAGCTCCTCCGAAAATAAGCAGCTTCGCGCCTAGTTCTCGGATCAGAAGCTTCCCGAGCCCGACGAATTTCCAAGGTTCCCATCTTTTGTTAATATGGTTCTTGAGCGTGGATCCACCTGCGTGAAATCCTATAAGAAGTTTCCCGCTGCCGACTTCCCTTGAGTTCAATAGATTCTCTGCGACAATGTCATCTTCTTCAGAAAGCGGAAATACGAGATCGGAAATCTGATCTGCTTTCAGCTTGAACAGCTTTTCGCAAAGCAAAACGTTTTCTTCGACATTGTGGAGCAGATCATTTTCCAT
>JBAPNE010000109.1:0-23654 GCA_049278975.1 Candidatus Kryptoniota bacterium | reverse complement strand
CTCAGGTCCCTCTGGGGGGAACCTACGTTTATATCCTTCGACAGAGTCGACCTCTGGGGGTGCCCGGGACCGAGGGTTATCCAAGCCCACCATCATCTCAGACCATGGCTGGCATGGAGGTGGTCGCAGAAGGCCAGGCAGATGAAAATGGCGAGGCAACCTTGTCGGATCTCGTTCAGAATATGGGCCCGAACGACCAATATTTTATTTCTGCCGTGACGGATCCGAAATCCGACAAGAATTACTTTTATGTCACTTCATCATTTCAATTCAGCTACTCCCAGGGATTTGGGCAGACTCTCAACTACACGGTGAGCCCGAATAATTTCTTTACCAATCCTGCGACGTACAATAGTGAATATCTCATCCCGACCGTTTCGACCACTATAACCATGTTCCCCATGTTACCTCGCATAGCAGGGACTATTTATAGAGCAGACAATCCTAACGCCGCCGTTTCGGGTGCACAGGTTCAATCCCTAACATATGCGCTCTTTTTCTGGAATACCGAAAACTCGCAGCCGACTCAGTCGAATGGCTCATTTGAATTTGATAATCTCCAGCCAACGTACGACGACAACGCAAACATCAACGGCCCAATTCGAGGAATTACAATCACCAAGTACGGATTCAAGGATACAAGCTTTGCTGTGAATAACGGCGCCTTTCTAAGACTCGGGCAGCAGGTTTACTATAACAAAATATTGCTTGACCCGGCCGCAAATGTCTCAGGGAAAGTTGTTGATGAGCAGGGAAATCCGGTAGAGGCAAAAGTTACAATCGGAAACGGCTCAACCGTGGTTGCGAATCAACCGCAATTTAAAGGTATAGTACTAGGTGGACCCAAGAATGGCAGCATTCTCTTCAACTACAACACAGGATTTCAAAGCCCAGCAATATTCGGCTCTCAACAAATCATCATCGACCCCACACCATACGATGCCTCTTTCTTTCCTGACACGGAAAATGTTAATGTAACTCAAGATGGTCAGAACCTCGGAACCTACGTGGTAAAGAAGAAGATGCACCGCATCATGGTTGCGGTGTCAACTCTAGGAAAGGAGGTTATCGGTGAACCTGAAATTAGGAACGGGCGCACGGTAATTCAAAGCGTTCAGATTCCTATAATCTCGGCACACGTGACAATTCAAAATATAGGCAGCTTCCTTACCAACAGCAGCGGGACAGCAGATACAATGTTTGTCAACTCGAGTAATAATTTCACGATAACTGTTACTGCTCCGGACAATCAAGATTATGAAGGTCAAACGATATCTGCTAATGTACCGGAATCAAAAGATTGGACATCTATAAATGTCATTCTCACGAAGGCGTCGCACGTGTCAGGACATGTGTTCGCCGGATCTACCCCCATCCCGAACGCCCACGTCTTTTTGGACGAGCAGCAATCGCCGGAAGCAACACCGGTTGAGACGTATACCGCGAATGATGGATCTTATGTTCTCCACGACCTGCCGATCGGAAGTTCAGTAACGATTGATGCGGCTAAGTCCCAGTCAAACTACATCGGCGACTCGAAGGCGATAACCGTTAGCTCGAGTGGGACAGACACACTGAATTTCCATCTGAAAGTTTACAATGGGATGGACATTACACATCTCATGGGCTTCCCAATAGAAGTAACTTCTCTTACAACAAGCGGGAGTAGTGTCTCAATCACCGGCGACATCGTTCACTTGCCGTCAAACAAGTCCTTCAGCCCTCTAGACTCAAATGAATCAGTTGCATTTCACAGCATTGCGATAGTTGCCGGAGCTCAAAGAGACAGTAATAATATCCCGTATGCCGTTCCTAAAACTTTGCCGATGGTTGCAGACGCGAACTCAATCCAACTCAAGATTTACGGCACTTTGATGGGGGCACAGGAGAACGGCAGCGGAATCAATATTCAGGATGCAGGAAACGGAGTAGGTGAGTTTTCCGGCTTGACCTACATCGGTGCTTCGTCGTTTACCAGTGACCCGGCGTTTTCGAACATCAAATTCCCCGGCGATCAGATTTATCTCGGCCTTCCCAATAGTATGTTGGGGAAGCTCCAAATTCCGGCCATCGTCACCTCAGGGCAGACACCGGCACAGATCCAGAACGGCCTTCTGCTTTCGGACAACAAGGGCAACTCCATTCAATATACTCTTTATGGTTTCAATGCGGTTGCTGATTCGAGCAAGTCTTTAGCAGACGGAGACACTGTACGATTGCAGACCACCATTCACAGTGATCTTGCCAATGTTTCACAGCCCGACATAGATCTCAACATCGGCGGTGTTACACTCCACAGCAAGAAGTTTGACCCGATTCAAGGCATGGACACAATCGAAATCCCGCTCGAAAAGTGGGAAATCGAAGGCGATCAATGGTCAATTTCGCAATCGGGCGGACTGATGATCAATGGCGGTCAACTGAAGACGGGGACTGTCAACCTACCTTTTAACGGCATTCAGGTTACGCCGACCGAATTGAAATACGGGAACTTTCAGGCCGGGTCAATGTCCCTGGCGGGGATCCTACCCTTGACGATAACCGGACAATTATATTTCGGCTTCGATGCCGGGAAAGGGCATTGGTCCATGTCGGTCGCTCCAAAGGGAGGCGATAATTCTGCCGCCTATCTTGCAAACCTTCCAGGAGCTGCGGCATCGGATATAATCTCAATCAATAATTTTTATCTTCTGAGCAACGGTGATCAGGGTCTCACTATTGATAACACCGCACCTTCGATAACGTTTTATAAAGTCACGACCTTTAGCCCGACAATGTTGAACGTATATTCGACCTACGTCCATGTGCCGGGCTCAATTGACATACACCTCCCTGGGTTACAAGCTCAGAGCGCTGCTATCGATTTTTCGAAGACCGGAGGCATGCTGACTTCGAAACTTGAGACATTTCCGTTTAACTTCAATGCCGGAAACGTTCAGCTTGCATTCCCTTCCGACCAAAATCATCCTGAGACGCTTGATGACAGAGGGTTCTATGCCGAAGGCACGGTCTCGGAACCGGAAAAATTTCAATTTAGCGTTTGGTTGTACAGGACGCCGGACTCCACTTCCATCTGGACGATCCCAGGTCAGAGCCTGAACATTGCTGGTGCAGCGAGTCTGACGAACATTGATGGGTCGATGAATGTCAGCAGCAATGTCTGGAAGAATTTCTGGTTCGCAGGAGACTTGACCGGAACAAACGGCGCGTCTGGGAGACTAGCGTTCACAGTCTATGGGGACATTGTGGCGAACAATCAGCAGATTGGAGTCAAGAATATCAGTACGCCGTTCGGTGATCTGGCGGTAACGTACGATTTTCAGCATCATGCCCTCGAGGGCAATCTCCAGGTCAACGAAGACCTGATGGGTCAGCTGAACGTTCAAGGAGCAGCTGACTTCCTCGTCGATCAGCAGGGTTGGTACTTTGCCATGGGAGGGAACATACAACTATGGGACCCGCACCTCAGTACTAACATGGCTGTCGTGTTTGGGGATTATCCGATGAATAGCTCAATCATGGCTATTGTGCAGCAATATTCATGGTGGTACCAGCATAAAGGTAACCTCCCTCCCGGCCTTCCAAACACAATTAACGGATTCTATTTTGAAGGCGGTGTGGATTACCCTGCGCTGAACACCATTATTCCGGCGACTGCTTTCAATTTCGGGGTTGTCTCGGCATACCTGTTTGTGAACGGGGGATTTGACCAACGTATCGGGATGAATTTTGCCCAAAATGGTGTGAGAACTTACGACATAGGGAGTGATTATTACGCAGATGTGAGTGCCGGAGTCGGAGCAAGTGTGGGGATTGCATGCGTCGGAGTGAGCGCAGAAGTAATTGAAGATATCTCGCTGGATGGTCAGTATAAATCCAATGGCCAATGGTACCTTGACGGATCAGGCTCCTACACTCTCACAGGATCGGCTTATGTAGGCGGAGGTGCTTGCAATTCCGACTGCAGCAGTATTATTGATGATAGTTGCGTAAAGACATCAGGGAGTGCTAGCGCGACGGTCGGAGTAGAAGGCCATATTGGCACAGACACTCAATATATTCGGTTCTTCCTAAAGTAGTGAAGGAGGCAGAAATGACAAGAAGTCTTCTAATAAATTCGCTGTTCTTAATTTGCACCTCGTTTTCAGTAGTGGCGCAACAGACTGGTAACACGACCGCCGTCGGCGGCCCTGAGGGGATTTATGTGGCGTTGGGGACTAACTTACCGACCTCAAGCCGCCCGATAAACGGTGGTGTTGCCTATCTCGTTGATCGAAGAGTTTCTGGAGAACAGGGCTGGCAGGAAATAGCGACAATCAGTGCTCCGACAAGTATCGAAGAATTCCGGTCAAGACTCGAGAAATCGATGCCCTTCGTTCCAGTCCCTATTTCGCTAAGTCAAATTCCCGTTGACACTCTCTGGCAGATGATCAGCAAATACGGCGATGCTACCCGTCTCCAGTACTGGTCCGGCGCACTTCTCGTCAGGCTTGCCTCGGGAATGGTGTACCTAGATACGACCGCTCAACGCGGCGCGAAGTACCAGTACCGCGTTTCGCTGGTCGATCAATCCAAGCGTGCACTTGCCGTCTTTATATCAAATGTCGAGTCATTTCCTGACATTACCTATCTTCCGAAACTTCGTCTCTTTGAAAAGTCTTCCGATGCAAAGCAGGCAGTCCTTGCTTGGACGAGCGGCCGCGGAAAAAGAGCTTCAATATTCAGAGCCTATCGGCAGGACGGACTGAGTGGAGAATTTAAGCCTGTTGCTGTCTTGAGTTTCCTCAATGCCAGACACGACTCGACGTTTTACCTTATTGAAGATACGGTTGTCAAGCCGGTCGAAGTTTACAGGTATTATCTTTCGCCGATGGACTACTACGGGAATCCGGGCGTCGCATCCGACACAGCGACGGTGGGGACTTACGAATTCCAGCATGTGCCATTGCCGGATTTTCTTCGTGCTGTGAGTCTCGATTCGGCTGGCGGGATACGAGTGTCATGGCGCTTCCCCGATCCGAGGCTTGTTAGAGACCTGACGATTTACAGAAGCACAGACTACAGTACGGGTTATGTAAGACTCTCAAGCATAGCAACCGGCGACAGTTCTTACAGAGACCAGAATGTCAAACCTATGGTAAAGTACTTTTACTATCTCGTTATGCACGGCCCCTTAGGTGAATCATCGCCGCCCAGCGCGAAAGTCTTCGGAATGTTCATTGATTCATTCGCCCCGGTCGCACCCGGCATCCTGGGCGCCGATGGAATGAATAATGGTGTTCGACTGCTCATTGCGGCGACCGACAATCGCCAAATAAGCTACCAGATTTACCGCAACGACGGAATTAGGCCGGAGTTGAGTTTGATCTCAGGCCTGTTACCGAAAAGAGACTCAGTAACTCTCTTCATTGATACAAGCAACGTGCTCTCAGGAAAGTTGACTTATGCTTATTCCGTCCGCGCAGAGAATGAGAGCCATATATTCAGCAAGTTTTCCGACACGATTCACGTTCGTCCGAATATTCCGACGCATCCTCAGGCACCGATGGAAGTGAGTGCAACCATGGAAGGAAAAGCAATCCAACTTTATTGGAACGATATGCGATCCATGGATGGCACAGCTAGGGGCTACTTCGTCTTCCGAAGGGAGGCTGCTGTTAAAGGAAAGCAGGAGGGAAAGTTTCGACGGTTGATGGACTCACTCCTGACAGCATCACATAACAGGTACGCCGACACAACAGCCGTCGAAGGAAGAATTTACGAGTATGCTGTCCAGGCGGTCGATGTCTTCGGTGGCGCAAGCCCGATGAGCACAGTCTCGCGCGCTGAAATTATCCCGGTCACGCCAATACCTCCCGGAGGCGTCCGCGCTAGGCTAACTACCGCGGGCATAATGGTGCAATGGGATGGGACATCACAGCCTGACCTGAAAGAATACAGAGTCTATCGATACGAACGTCGCCGCAATCCGATCAGCATTTCTACTGTCAGACCTGCCGACCCTCTCAAAATTATCGACAAGAGTGCAAAAAAAGGAACTCTATACTTCTATTTTATAACGGCTGTTGACGCTAAGGGAGTGGAAAGTGACCGCAGCCAAGAGGTTGGAATAAGAAAATAGAATCAAACATCAGAAAATCAACTCTAAGTCAACAACCGCTCAAGAAATTAACATAACGGCTTTGTGCCAGCTTGTCACTGAGCAAATACTCACGAACACGCCGAATTCATTTCATTTTAGCAGTGTCGGGCAATTTCTCGCTTCTTTTGGAAAACGTCACTTTTCTTTTGTTCTCGCTCATTCTGGAATTTCTTGCTCAAATAAAGTGTCTGTTCTATTCTCATTTTCCTCACTTTTTCCCTATTTTTCTCACTTTATTCGACAGCCACTTTTCGTCTAAGTCTTTGATAATCAAGAACCTACGTCAAAATGCCCTTGCTCAGATAGTCCGACCCCCTACACTTAAATCTAATTTAAGCAATCCCGCCAGGGCTGTGAGATGCCTTGGCGGGATTTATGGCTAGAGGCGTTACTTCTCGAGAAGCAGCTTTTTTACGATACTGACACCCGGTGCTGTCAATCGGTAGAAATAAACTCCGCTCGGCAATCTGCTGCCGTTGAAAGCAACGTTGTAGTATCCCGCACTTTGTTTTCCATTCACCAGCGTCGCTACTTCTCTTCCAAGCACGTCATAAACTTTTAACGTTACGCTGCTGACAGTTGGAAGCTGGTAGCTGATAATCGTCGTTGGATTAAATGGATTCGGATAATTCTGAGACAAAGAAAACGAAGTCGGTATGCCATGATCGTTCTTGACATCGGTTACGACAGAATCTTCTAGAGAAAGCGGACTCTCGTTATTTGACAGATCGAATGCAGATATCGCAAATCTGTACTTAATTCCCTCAGTCAGTCCTGTGACCAAGAAAGTGTCGATTGTCGAAACGGAAATTGGCGAAGGGCCCTCGCTCGCTCCTGTGCCGCTGAAGCCCGTTGGGTCCGACGAATAGTATATCTTGTATCCTGCGAGATCGCTCTCCGTGTTCGGATCCCAAGTAAGCAATGCCTCACCGCTTCCAGGCGAGCTCCCCGGTGAAGTCACGTTCAGGTCCTTAGGCGCAGCCGGTGCAATCAAGTCTGGAACAAGCACCGCACGGTTGACATCTTTCTGCGTCACATTACTTCCACCGATTCGAATTGTGTAGAGATTCAATCCGGAGGAATCTTTCGTCGCATTTATCCACCAATTCATCGACTGCGACCCTTGTGCCCCAATGGAATCGATCGTGGTATCCACGGTTCCGGAGTCTACCGAAAGTCCGTCATAAACAAAAAATTGGATCCTTACGTTTTGGGCTCCAACGGTCCCGGTATTAAAAATATTTGCTTGGACGTAAAAAGGATTCGGCGATAAAGTTGAGCTAACAAGCTGAAGCGAACTCGGAGCCGTAACGTAAACTGAAAGCGGCGGGAGAAGATCCTGGTTCGCAATGAGCGGACGAAATGCTTCATTGTTCGACTTATTTGATTCGGCAATGAGATCGTTAGGATCAACCTTGACATAAATGGTGTGGTACTTCGCGTTTACTGGCACAACATATTTAACGCTTCCCGCATAACTACTTCCTGCAGAAATCAGCGGTGCGACGAAACTCCCAATGGCAGGAGCAATCCCCACATCAGGGTCTCCATCATACAACACCACTTGAGCACTTGAAGCATCGACCGTCCCCTGATTGTGAACAGTTACGCTGATTTGAATTGTGGTGCCACTATTGTAAACACTGTCAGAGGGACTAAACGATATGTCTCCTTGAGCGATGGCGAGATCCGGCAAACTAAGTGTGTAACCTAAGGGCATGAAGTCTGCACCATAACCCGAAGAGCTCTGGACAACAGATACTCTGCCGGTACCTTCAACCCTGTATACGAGATTGCCATAATCCGAAGCGAAGATGTAACCTTGACCTGTTTGCAGAAGGGTATCTGCGATCGGGGTCGACGAAGTGTATGGATAAGTAGTATCACCGAGCTCTGTCACCACTACACGGTTATTGTCGTCATACGAGAAAATAGAAATCTCGCTACTTATAGTCGGAATCACGAATGCCTTACCTACGTTGGTTCCTGTCGAGTCGGCGCTTCGTGCCATGTATTGATAAGAACCCTGCCAACCTGCAAACGGTATGTCTGCCACCGAAACCGTCCCCGAAGAGACAACTTTCCAAAACGTATCCTGGAATATTCCTACACTTGTTACCTGCCATAGTCCGAGTGTGTCGACAGCGATAGTATCTCCCGTTGCAAGATTTGTAATGAGGACATGGTTATTAGGAGCATAGGAAGTTACGGTGATCGAATTTTCCCAACTGCCGGCATATCCGGAGAACCCGTAAAAAAGTGTTCCCGAAAAAAGCCCGGTAGCGGCGGGGACATAATAGTCTTGATCAGTATAAGAAAGTGCCGACACAGGATTGTTACTGACAACTTGCAGCGCTTTGTCAGAGAGAGTCGATGCATCAGGGAAATCAAAGTATTGGCCGTTGTTAAGAGTCCCGGCATAAATGATTCCGCCAGTTGTCAAATCTTTGATTGAGAACTGCGTACCATCTTGATAAGCAAAAACTATAAAGTGGGTTTCGTCCGGGTACCAAAGGGCATACGGCATCACAGTGTTAAGTTTGGTGCTGACCCCTCGGCCGCTTTGATCGAGCGCAAAATATCCACAGACACCGTCTTGAATAGCATCTCCAATGAGAATAGAGTACGGTACATTTCCGCTGATGGTGTAAATCCCTTCCCCCGGACTAATGGAATAAAGGGTATCGGCCTTCATGGTTGTAGTGCCGACCGTATCACCGGAATTGTCGACAATTGTGACACTCGTGTTGTCAAAATAGGAGAAGATCGTTATGTCGGAGAATGTGAATGTTGTAGCCGAATATTGAGTCGATTTAACCTTCTTTGGGTGGATAAATCCCATCGGCATAGCGTGACGTGTAGATGGCGTGAAACCCAGCGGTCCGCCTCCCACCCGACTATGCTGAGGGACGGAGCTTACTCGTTGTGCAGTTGCTATTTGTGAAAGAAAAAAGACAACCGCGATCGCCAGTAAAGTTTTACTCATGATTTGCCTCTTCTTTTTAGTTTGATACCTTAACGCCACAAGTCACAGAAAAATTCCATGGTAGCCACTTCAACGCTCACTTGTGTGAGCAAGAGCACACCAGGCAATGAAGGTGATGGTTCTTAGATGGGTTTGTAAAACAAAAGAGGCGATGTACCACCACATCGCCTCCGTTGAAAACGAATTTCATCTCGCTTTTTTTAGTCTGGCATCGATCTATTCTTCTTCGAACAGATCTTTTTGCTTACCGTTAGAGTCACTGTCGCCTTCATCTTCTTCGGCGAGAACTCTGGCAACCGCTGCGATGCTGTCGCTTGGCTGAATCCTGATCAGCCGCACACCTTGAGTGTTTCTTCCGGCAGTCCTGATGTCTTTCACATGTTGACGAATCAAGAAACCTTTCGCCGTAACGATCATTATATCATCGTTGTCGATAACTTCCTTGATCGAAAGGAGCTTCCCATTTTTGTCGCCGGTCTTGACGGTAATCAGCCCCTTCCCACCGCGGCGGCGCAGTGAGTATTCTCCAACTTCACTTCGCTTTCCGAAGCCTTTGTCGGTCACAACAAGCACGCTCGCACCGGGCCTGCTGATCACAATCATGCCGATGACCTCATCCCCTTTTGAAAGCTTCATGCCTCTGACACCGCGGGCATTGCGTCCCATCTCACGGACATCCTTTTCGTTGAACCTCATCGCAAGTCCGTTCTTGCTTCCGATGATAATATCTTGTTTGCCATTCGTAAGCCACGCGTCGATGAGTCTGTCGCCTTTGTCAAGCCCGATCGCAATAATACCGACCTTTCTCGGATTTGAAAATTCGCTGAGTGCTACTTTCTTTACATGACCTCGCTTGGTCACCATGGTAACAAACACATCTTCCTCAAAATCCTTGACAGGTAAGAATGCAGTGATTTGCTCGTCGGGCATCTTGCCGATCAGATTGACGATCGACCTTCCGCGCGAAACTCTTCCGCCCTCGGGAACTTCGTGCACCTTAAGCCAGTAGGCTCGGCCCCTGTCGCTGAAGAAAAGTATATACTGGTGTGTCGAGCCGATGAACATGTGTTCCACGAAATCATCCTCGCGCGTTGACTGCGCAGTAATTCCTTTTCCACCTCGGATTTGCCGCCGATAACCGCTGACTGGATACCGCTTGATGAAACCGTTGTGGGTTATGGTCATTACAACGTCTTCTTCCGCGATCATGTCTTCGATGCTGAATTCAGAAGCTTTCTCAATTATCTCCGTGCGGCGCTCGTCGCCAAAATTCTTTTTGAGCTCCGATAATTCTTCACGAATAATTTCCATCCGCATCGCTTTGCTGGCAAGTATCGCCTTCAATTTTTCGATCAGTTTTATCGTCTCGCGATATTCGTCCTCGATCTTCTTTCTTTCCAAACCGGTGAGTCTCTGCAGCGTCAATGCGAGAATTGCTTTTGCTTGGATCTCGCTCAACTTGAAATGCTTCATCAAAGCTGTCTTCGCCGATTCAGGGTCTTTCGACTTTTTTATAAGTTGTACCACTTCGTCAATATTGTCGAGCGCGATTTTATAACCTTCAAGTATGTGCGCCCTTCTCTCCGCAGCATCGAGATCGAACTTAGTTCGCCGGACAACGACTTCGTGCCTGTGCTCGACGAAGTGTTCCATCATTTGTTTTAAATCAAGGACCTTCGGCACCCCACCGACCAGCGCAAGCATTATCACTCCGAACGTCGTCTGCATTTGAGTGTGTTTGTATAAATTGTTAAGCACAACCTGCGGCTCTGCATCACGCTTTAACTCGATAACGACCCGAATCCCATCCCTATCCGATTCATCTCTGATATCGGAAATGTCCTCGATCTTTTTCTCCCTGACCAGGTCGGCAATTTTCTCGATGAGATTTGACTTGTTGACCTGATAAGGAACTTCCGTTATGACAATACTAACTCTCCCATTCTTCTGTGTTTCGATGTTAGCCTTCGCCCGGAGAACAATCCTGCCTCGCCCGGTCTGATAAGCCTCCTTAACTCCCTCATAGCCGAAGATTATTCCGCCTGTCGGAAAATCGGGAGCTTTTACAATCTTGATCAGCTTTTCGATAGGGGTGTCCGGACTTTTTATCAGGGTAATAATTGCATCGACAATATCGGAAAGATTATGGGGTGGAATGTTTGTCGCCATACCGACTGCGATTCCGCTTGCACCGTTGACAAGAAGGTTCGGAATCAGTGACGGAAGAACGAGCGGCTCTTTCAGTGATTCGTCAAAGTTCGGTGCGAAGTTAACCGTGTTCTTCTCGAGGTCGCGGAGCATTTCTCCGGCGATCCTCGAAATCCTTGCTTCCGTGTAACGCATTGCTGCAGGCGAGTCCCCATCTATTGAGCCAAAGTTACCTTGCCCATCGACTAGCGGGTAGCGCATCGAAAAATCCTGTGCCATCCTGACGAGTGTATCGTAAACTGCGATGTCGCCATGAGGGTGATATTTGCCAAGCACTTCTCCGACTATTCTCGCGCACTTCTTGTATGGCTTGTTATAATCGAGACCTAACTCCGACATTCCGAAAAGAACTCTTCTATGAGCCGGCTTGAGGCCGTCCCGAACATCGGGGAGCGCCCGTGCCACGATAACCGACATCGCATAATCTATGTACGAGCCCTTTATCTCGTCTTCAATATCGACCGGGACTAATTTTTCATTTAAAGACATTTTTATTATCCCTACTAATTAACTTCTTTGCAAAACTTCTTTTGTTTTCAATCACAAACCCACCTTGTTCAACAGATAATCTAACTTTCCGCAGAACCCTAAACTGTAACCGAACTTCGATGCTGTTCCTCTTCCATAATGTCGAACATAACTCGCAATGTCGAAATTCCGTAACGAGTAGCCTTTCAATTTTGCCACAGAAAAATTATCGAGCGTCGGCATACCATGATGCTTGAACGGCGGAAGTTCAAAATACAGGCTTCGTCTCAACATCATGTACGCGGAAATCAATATTGTTTCCGTTCCATCTTCAATAGCAAATCCTCTCTTGTTAACTCTATCAACCCTTCCAACTCCATAAACTTTTTCGTCGCGACCCATTTCCTGTAGCATCAACTCGATAAACCCTCCGCGGAGTGTTTCAGTATCCGTGTCCAAAAAGAAAACAACTTTCTTTTCCACAGATTTCACTGCTTTGTCCATGGCTGGACCATGATAGTGGTTTTTGTCTAACATGATGGATTTTGTTGTTTCCGGATTCGACTTGACAAGCGAGGTGACCACTTCAAACGACTGATCGTTTGAGCCGTTATCCACAATTACCAATTCAATATCGGGATAAAATTTTCTAAACGATCTCGCTGCCGTTTCAAGAAGGTCCGGCGTGCGATAATTCACGATAATTGTTGACACATCGTCAAACGTCAAGGTTTCGGACATACTTTGCATTCTTCTCGATGAAATTCTTCCGCGGCTCGACATCTTCGCCCATCAAGATTGAAAATGTCCGGTCTGCTTCGGCCGCGTTTTCTATGCTCACTTGCAACAGCGTCCGCTTCGCCGGATCCATGGTCGTGTCCCATAACTGTTCGGGGTTCATTTCACCAAGACCTTTGAACCGCGAGACGACAATTTCACTATCGCCACCTTTTTTATACTCCTTTATCAAGTCGTCTCTTTCTTCTTCGCTATACGCATATTGCTCGGACTTTCCTTTCTTCACTTTGTAAAGCGGCGGTTGCGCAATGTAAACTTTTTCGAGCTCGATAAGTTCTTTCATATACCGGAAGAAAAAAGTAAGGAGCAGCGTTCTGATATGGCTTCCATCGACGTCTGCATCTGCCATTAAAATAATTTTCCCGTACCTCGACTTGTTTGCGTCGAACTCGTCATTGTTGCCGATCCCTGCTCCGATTGCCTGTACGATCGCGCGTATCTCATCGTTCTCAAGAATTTTATTCATCCGCGCTTTTTCTACATTCAAAATTTTCCCCTTCAATGGAAGTATTGCCTGGAATTGTCGGTCTCTTCCTTGCTTCGCCGAACCACCCGCGGAGTCTCCTTCAACAATAAAAATTTCACAGTGCTCAGGATCGTTGATGGAACAATCCGCGAGTTTACCCGGGAGGTTCGATGACTCGAGCGCGTTCTTGCGGCGGACGATCTCTCTCGCCTTTCGAGCAGCTTCGCGCGCTTCCGCGGAGTTCACCGCCCTTTCGATAATCTTCTTCGCAACGCCTGGATTTCCCTCAAGAAATTCGCTTAGCTTGTCGTTGACGATGGTCTGCACGATACTCTCGACTTCGCCGTTGCCGAGTTTCGTCTTAGTTTGCCCCTCGAACTGCGGCTCGGGGACTTTCGTACTTATTACAACCGTGAGCCCTTCTCTGAAATCGTCGCCGGTCAAATTAATCTTATCAGACTTTACCAAATTGTTTTTGTCGGCATAAGATTTCAACGTCCTTGTTAGCGCACTTCTGAATCCGCTGACGTGTGTACCACCTTCCACGGTGTTTATGTCGTTAACGTAGGAAAAAAGATTTTCACGATAGTCGTCACAGTATTCGAATGCAACTTCAACCGCAACGCCATCTCGCTCGCCGGAAATGAAAATTGGATCTTTTGCAAGGGTTTTCCTTGTGCCATCAATGTAACGCACAAACTCAGTAATGCCGCCCTGGTAGTGAAAGTCCTCTTCGTTCCCGTCTCGCTTGTCCAGCAGCTTGATGGTTATTTCCGGATTCAGGAACGCAAGCTCCCGCATCCTTTCCGCGAGAGTTTCAAACTTGAAAACCCTGTTCTTGAAAATCTCTTTGTCGGGCATGAAGGTGGTCGTCGTTCCGGTTTTCGATTCCTTGCCGACCATCTTCACCGGCTCGATTGCGTTTCCGCGTTTGTACTTCTGATAAAATATTTTCCCGTCACGATATACGTTCACTTCAAGGACTTCCGACAATGCGTTGACAACCGATACACCAACTCCGTGCAACCCCCCGGAGACTTTGTATGTCGATTTGTCGAATTTTCCGCCGGCATGGAGCATGGTCATCACAACTTCTAGCGCCGACTTCTTTTCTTCAGGGTGAATATCGGTCGGAATGCCGCGACCATCGTCATCTACCGTCACGCTCCCGTCTTTGTTTATCTTGACGGAAATGTTTTTGCAATATCCGGCGAGAGCTTCGTCTATCGAGTTATCGACAACTTCGTAAACAAGGTGGTGCAATCCTCGCTGTCCTATGTCGCCGATGTACATCGCGGGACGTTTTCTCACCGCCTCCAATCCTTTGAGCACGGTTATGCTCTCAGCTGTGTAGTCGCTTCCATTATTCTGTTTTGATTTCTGCGTCTTTTCCAAAATAACCTTTTCCTTATTCTTCATCTCTTTGGCATCGGCTTTTGTTTTCTGCTCATCGTTGCGCTTCGACTGGACTTCGTTTCTAACGTGCGGATGTTTTAATTTCGCTTGTTTCAATTTTGTTGCCGATTGTTTTTTCGCCATGAATTGCCTCGTCTAAATAAAAAATATATTCTCAACCCCTGAACCGGGATAATTCTCTTTTATCTTTTCCAATATCGTGGGCTTCATAAAAATCAGCTCGTTGCGCCACGCGCCATTTTTTGTTTTCACATAAAGCGTCCCGTTCTCGATTCTCGCAATCTCGGTATTCCTGCCAATCACGTCGCCTACGATTTTCTCCCAATCGCCGACAACCTGGTACGCTTGAAGTTTTCCCGAGACGCCATCTTGATGCGTGAACTCGTTTATCAAATCGCCAAGTCTTTTCGCTTCAGGCATTCTCGTAAACCACGTTTCCTTCTTTCACGAAATGAATCTTGGTGTCACGCATGTCAAGCAGCTTTTCGTCGAAGTTCAACATGTCTGTGGCAGTAATAAATGTTTGTCCGAGTTCGGATACGGCACGGATCGTTTTCGATGCGCGTGAGTAATCAAGTTCTGTCATCACATCATCGAGAAGCATTGCCGGTGTCTCATTTAGTTTCGCTTTTATGTAATGAAACTCTGCAATCTTCAGTGCGACAAGAAATGTTTTGTGTTGCCCCTGCGATGCGAACTCACGAATCGGTGCGCCGTTCAGCGTAAACCCGATATCGTCTCGATGCGGTCCGGCAAGAGAAGAGCCTCGCGCTTGCTCCACCTTAGTTAAACGGTTCAGTGCATCATGGAACATTGCAGCTGCGGAGTGGTCAGTATCGTCCTTGCGGTTTAACGGAAACGATGGTTCGTAGGTAAGCCGTGGCGTTTCACCGTATTCGACAAGCGACGTGTATGCCGCGGTGAACGTGCTTTGAAAATCGTGGATGAATTCATCTCTCTTCCTCATCACTTTGGTGCCGTGCTCGATAAGCGCGTCTGTCCAGGCAGCAAGGTGTTTTGTATCCATCGTATTCGTGAGTTTTCCGTCGAGTAATATTTTGTTCCTCTGTTTTAGCGCGCGTCTGTATTCCATCAACTCCTCGAGGTATAAACGCGACACTTGGGATAGTACCATGTCAATAAATTTCCTTCGCTCGGATGGCGCTCCCGTAGTCAGCGAAAAGTCTCCAGGCGACAACACAATTATCGGAAACATACCAATTACGTCCGAGCTTTTTCTGACCTCGTTGTTGTCTAAGAAATATTTTTTTTCTATCCCTTCTTCGTATGTTATTTGTATACGATTGGTAATTCCCTTATCACCTTCTACTGTTGCTTTAACCACGAATGAACCGATGCCGTATCGGCATGCTATCTTGTCCGCTTGCTGGAGGAAACTTTTCGTTAGGCAAATATAAGAAAGTGCTTCGAGGATACTTGTTTTGCCTTGCGCGTTCGCGCCGGTAATAATATTCACGCCGCCGCTGAACCCTAACGATGACTCTGTATGATTCCTGAAATTTGTAAGCTGTACTTTCTTAACTCGCATTACTCAATTCAATCTCAACGGCATCACGAGTATAAGAATATCTTGCCCTGATGATGGTCGGGACCCATCGGGTCCATTCGCTTTCCCGTCCTCCGGAACGGGCTTTATCGTAGCTGCCCTCGTTGATGTAGAGAAGGCGAATCGCACATTCACTGCATCTATGCTGCTCATTGCTTCCGTTATGTAGCTCGAGTTAAAACCGATATTTATCGTTTCTCCGCCATTCCATTGAACTTGAAGACGTTCCTCGCCCATTTCCCCTCGATCGGTGTCCTCAGCTGAAACGGTGAGCGCATCTTTTTCCACAGAGAACTTTACCAGATGATTCACGGAATCCGAGAGAATTGCTACTCTCCTTACTTTTTCAAGAAGTTCACTTCTGTTCACGGACATTAATTTATTGTTGTCAATGTCACTTGGAATAACTGTCTCGTAATCAGGATGTGCTTCCTTTATTAACCTCGCTATAAGTTCAGTGTCATTATTTTTCAACCTAATGTGCTCGTCACCAATTGTTACCTCTACGTCGGATCCCTTGAAACTCTTTGCCGCGAGCGAAAGTGCTTTCTCCTGTATGTTCGCCTCTTTTTTCAATGGCTTATTCACAAGCAACTTGTCCTCAATCCTTACTAACCTATGACCGTCTGTCGAATATATTTTTGCTCCCTTTCCTGCAAACTGGAACAGTACTCCATTCATCGACCGCCTGTGTTCATCTTTCGATACTGCAAAGAGTGTTTTCTCTATTACACCACGAAGTGTATCGGCAGAGACCGATGATACCTCAGCGTTCTCACTGATATTTGGAAGTGTCGGATATTCCTCGGCGGATGTGCATGCTAATTTAAAAGAGCCTGATTTTGTTTTGAGCGTCAATTTCAAATTGTTGTCAACAGAAATTTCAATATCGGAATCGTCAAGGTTACGCACAATCTCGAAAAACTCTTTTGCGTTTACAGTCACCCGCCCACTGCTCTCATCCATGATGTCCATGACCGTTGACATTGAAATTTCAAGATCCGTAGCGGAAATAGTAAGTCTCTTTTTGTCTGCCTCTAACAATAAATTTTCAATCGCTGGTATAGTGGTTCTAACAGGAACAACTCCAATTATCTTGCTAATGACATCTCGGATTTCCCTGCTATTCACTCTAAATTTCATTTCCGCCTCCATTGTCTACCAAATGTTTGATTTGACCTCTTTGAATTTCAATAAAATTACCTGTTTTTACCCTAAAATTCAATTCTGTTTGTCGTGTTGAAAACTCACAACTATTATAATTATATATTATATACTTAAAAAGAATAATAAGATTAAGGGATGTTAGCATGTTAATAATAGTGTTAGGTTTGTTTAATCGATGTGGGTACAATGATTTAGGATATGGTCTGTCAATTGTTTCATGCACAATAGCCGTTAATAGTTTGTTGATACGTTTCTCTTTTTGAACACGACTAAAAATTTGCTTGTATACTTGTTGAAAGGTGGAACGAATTTCACACCAAGACTCCGTTTTTCAACGTGACAATAAACATTTTATTCACACGCCGATCTGTTCAATCTTTTTCTTAATGTGATTATATTTTTCTCTAAAAGGCGTGTCGTTTGCCAGAGCATCAGCGATAATTTGGCAAGCGTAAATGACTGTTGAGTGATCGCGACCGCCGAAGTGGCTGCCAATAGTTTTTAGAGGAAGGTGAGTAATTTCTTTTGTAAGATACATAGCTGTCTGGCGTGCAATGACGATTTCCTGTTTACGCGTTTTTCCTCGGAGCAACTCCTCGCTTACATCGAAAACATCAGCCACAATTTTCTGAATATCCTCCACGGTTACTGTGGATTTCCGTGTTACAGCAAGACTTCTTATAACTTCTTTTGCTAGATCGATTGTTATATCGCGATTGTTTAGACTTGCCTTTGCAAGAATGCTGATAAGGCTTCCTTCAAGCTCGCGAATGTTCGACGTAACGTTTGCAGCAACGTACTCTATGACATCGTCGGGCATGTGAATACCATCATCTTCACTTTTCTTCCGCAGGATTGCGATGCGCGTTTCCAAATCAGGAGGCTGAACATCGACAGTCAATCCCCATGTAAATCTGCTGACGAGCCTATCGTCGACACCTTTTAATTCCTTAGGCGGCCTGTCTGACGACAAAACAATCTGCTTGCCGGACTGATGCAGTGCGTTAAACGTATGGAAAAAATTATCCTGTGTTTTCTCTTTGCCAGCGAAAAACTGGATGTCATCAACAATCAGGACATCCATGCTGCGATAAAAACTTGAAAACTCGTTCGCCCGATCTTTTTGTATAGAGTCAACAAAATCGACAGTGAAGCGCTCGCTCGAGACGTAAAGGACTCTTTCAAATTTTCCAATTTGCCTTGCATAGTTTCCTATCGCCTGGATGAGGTGAGTCTTTCCAAGGCCGACTCCGCCGTAGACGACAAGCGGATTAAAAGATGTTCCCGCTGGATTGTTTGCAACGGCGTAAGCCGCGGCTCTCGCGAATTGATTGCTGTCTCCCTTTATAAAATTATCAAACGTGTATCGTGGGTTGAGGTTGCTTTCGAACGATGGATTACTATTTAATTTTGCAACCCCAATCTTCTGTGAATTCGATTGTCCCGGTTGAGCTGGTCTATAAAACTGTGGCTCGGTGTCGCTCGTATCTTCGTCGGAAATAGCGTATTCGACATGAGCGGTTTCTCCCACAACCTGTTTTACCGATTCCGAGACGACAGTTGAGTAATGCTCTTCGAGCCATTCATGGAAAAACTGGCTTGGGACCTTCAATACAAGGTTGTCGCTATCGAACGAAATAGGAGCGACCGGTTCAAACCAAGTCTTGTAACTTAATTTATTCACCCTTCCTTGAATAATCTTCATGCATTCTTGCCAAATACCCCAAGCATCTGTAATTGTTTCCATCTGTAATCTCTCTAAGTTTAAGGGTGAAAAATTGTCAACACTATTAACAGTGTTATCAACAATAATGAAACCCACGTATGTGACACGCAGTCAATGCATTGCGATAAGAGATAATGTTCACTTAACATCTATGTGTAAAACAATAGTAAAGATCACGAAAGCGGCATGCTTAAAAAACTAGAGATTTCTTCCTTTTTCCACAAGTTATTAACACCAAACCACGTAAGAACCGAACGACAAATAATAATACAACCACCGTGGAAAAGCAAGATGGCTCAACGACTGAAAATGCTCATAACTCGCATGTTTACAGTTGTTTACACGAATAACGCATAGATATGTGGAAAACAATAATCTCTCCAACTGCACGTTGTTTTCCCCATTAAAATGTCGAATTGAAAGCGTTTGATGCGACATTGTGGAAAAGTTGAAGAAACATGTGGAAAACACCGGGTAAGTCAACTTGCTACAAGATGAAATATTGTAGGGAACCGCCTCAATGGAGCCACTAAAACCTTGGATTTTGTTCTCGATGGCGCTAACTTAGTATCCAAGAAACAAATCTACAGGAGTTTTTGATGAAAAGAACATTTCAGCCGCATAATACCCGTAGAAAGCGAACACACGGTTTCCGTTCAAAGATGGGAAGCAAAGCGGGTAGAAAGGTTTTGGCACGGCGGCGCGCAAAGGGTCGGTGGCGCCTGACCGTAAGCGACGAAAAATAAAGTGCTTGCTCGGGGAGCCGTTGCAAGCGAAGAAAGGGCCGAACGCTTCAAGCTCCAGAAAGAAGAAATCATCAGTTCTGCAAAGGAGATCAGCGACATCTTCAAGAGGGGTGAGCGCGTTACCGGAAGCTGCGTCTTGATCTATTATAAGTTGTATCATGACCATGATGGTATAAGGGTCGGGTTTACCACGTCAAAGAAAATAAAACGCGCGGTCGATCGTAATAGATTGAAGCGGTTGATGAGAGAGACGTTCAGATTGAACGCGGTAGGATTAAGGCAGATAGCCCGAAAGAGAAATATCGCTCTTGATATCATCTTAAACAGTATTCAAAGTACAAAAAACCTTTCAGTAAGAGATATTGAAAAAGATTTCGAACAATTTCTTAAAGTCAGCCGCGACCTTATCAGCTGAAACAGCGATTGCTCTGATCAATTTATATAAGAAATTAGTCTCGCCATTATTTCCACCATCCTGCAGGTTCTACCCAAGCTGCTCCAGTTATGCGGTTGAAGCGTTTCACGTGCACGGATTTTTTAAAGGAATGGTGTTGAGCGCTTGGAGAGTTCTTAGATGCAATCCATTCAATAAAGGCGGATACGATCCGGTAAAGTAAAGGAAACCAGATGGGGAAAACCGAGACAATAGGAATTATACTTATCACACTAGTACTGTTTGTGTGGATGTATCTCAACTCGCCAAAACAGCAGCCGAGCACGCAACGGCCGGCCGCAACAGAACAGACAGTTCAACCGGGCCAACCTAATATCTCCCCCGAACAAGTAAATCATGGTACAGCGGAAACTTCGGCTGGAGAAAACGAGTCCACCTCCGGATCATCCACGGCTTTACAAGAAGACACCACAGCGCTAAGACTTTACGGAAAAACATTTGCGCCGCTCACACAAGGTGCAGCAAAAACGATAACTATTAGGACAAATCTTTACGAGGCCGTACTCACAACGCAAGGTGGAATGATCAAAGACTGGTCGTTGAAGGAGTTTAAAACATGGCGCGGAAAACCGGTCGAACTTGTGAACTATGAACACGACGGCGACTTTAACCTTTTCTTCCAGACTATGGATGGTAAGCTTATAGACACAAAAGATTTTTATTTTGATTCGCCGTACCATGATGGACAAGTTGTTACACTTTCGGACAGCCAAACTTACAAGTTAGATTTTTCCATCAGTCTTGGAGATTCGTCGGGAATCATCCGCGAGTACATGTTCAAAGGTGGTAACTACGATTTCGGATCTGTCGTTATTCTCAAAAATATGGACCGGTATATTGCCAATTACGAATACCAGGTTACATGGGAGCACGGGCTGAATTACACAGAAGAGAATAGCGTTGACGAATCAAGTTTCTCTACGTCGTATGCCTACACTGGCGGCGAAACGGTCACACTCGACGCGAACAAAGTTGACCAGACCGCCAAGCAGGAACTTAGCGGTAATGTCAACTGGGTTTCACAGTCCACGAAATATTTTACTGTCGCTCTTGTGTCAAAAGGAAAACCTGCTGATGGCGCGTACATGAGGGGTACCGAGCAGCGCGTTCCGAGCAACGGTTTGGTCAAGAGTTACTACACCGCTCTTCAGCTCAGGTTCGATGGTCAACCGTATCAGGCGGACTCGCTGATGTTGTATATCGGTCCCCTTGATTATCGTGTGTTGAGGTCGTACAACGTCGGACTTGAAGAGACTGTGGGACTCGGATGGCGCTGGCTTATTCGTCCGATTGCCGAATATATAATGCTGCCGTCATTTCAATTTATCCATTCGTTCGTCCCGAACTACGGGTTAGTTATAATTATTTTCTCAATACTTCTAAAACTTCTATTGAACCCGCTCACCGCGAGCAGCATGAAGTCAATGAAGAAGATGCAAGCGCTTCAACCGATGATGAATGAGATAAAAGAGAAGTATAAGGAAGATCCGACGAAGATGAATCAGGCGGTGATGAATCTTTACAAAGAGTACAAAATAAATCCGATGGGCGGGTGTCTGCCGATGCTGCTTCAGATGCCGATACTGTATGCACTCTGGGCAATCTTCAGAAGCAATATTGCTTTAAGGCAATCCAACTTTTTCTGGTGGATCAAAGATCTGTCAATCCCCGATACGATTGTAAGATTCTCGTTCAATGTACCTTTTATCGGACTGAGCCAGATAAGCGGCCTTGCGCTCCTCATGGCGGTAACAATGTTTGTCCAGCAAAAAATGAGCATAAAAGATCCGAGGCAGCAATTCATGGTGTGGTTTATGCCGATCATGTTCTGGCTTCTATTCAACAACTTTCCGTCGGGACTCAACCTGTATTACTTTGTTTTCAACCTCTTGTCGATTGGGCAGCAGTATCTTATGAACAAGAAGCCTACAGAGGAACTCTTAGTAAAGCCGACAGCCACAAAAAAGCCGAGACCAACACGGCCCTCTTTGGGTAACAGGGCCATGAGAAGGATGTAGTTCTCTTTTGTTTACGTCCAATTATTTTTTCAATCGCGGTCCGTTACGCACCCCTCAGATGCTGATGATACGTTTTTGATGTATTTGTAAAGCATTCCACTCGTTGATTTGAAGGAAGGAGCCTTCCATTTTTTTAGTCGTGATTCAAACTCTTCGTCTGAGATTTCAAGGGTAATTTTATTTTTTTCCGCGTCGATGGTTATGCGATCGCCGTTCTTCACAATGGCGATGCCTCCACCCATCTGAGCTTCGGGAGTAATGTGACCAACGACGAATCCGTGAGTTCCACCGGAGAAACGCCCGTCGGTTATGAGAGCAACGCTCTTTCCGAGTCCAACGCCCATGATGGCGGACGTGACGGTCAGCATCTCGCGCATTCCCGGTCCACCTTTCGGTCCTTCGTACCGGATGACCACCACATCTCCCGGAACAATCTTTTTCTGTTCGAGGCCTGCAAGCGTCTCTTCTTCCGAATCGAAAACTTTTGCAGGACCTGAAAAGCGAAGCCCTTCTTTGCCTGTTATTTTTGCGACAGCCCCATCTTTCGCAAGATTGCCGTAGAGAATTTGGAGGTGCCCAGTTTTTTTGATCGGGTCTGAAAGCGGATGAATTATTTTCTGTCCAGCCGAAAGGTCAGCGACTTTTTCTATGTTCTCGCCGAGCGCTCTTCCCGTGGCTGTTATGCAATTCCCATCAAGAAGTCCTTCCTTTAAAAGCATTTTTTGAACTGCTGGGATCCCGCCGATGTCGTTCACATCTTCCATCACGAATTTGCCACTCGGCTTAAGTTCCGCGATGTAAGGGACTCGATCGCTGATCTTCTGAAAATCATCTATTGTTAGTTTCACATCGACCGATTTTGCAATCGCTATAAGGTGGAGCACCGCGTTAGTCGAGCCGCCGAGCGCCGTTACTATCGTGATGGCATTGATAAACGACTGTCTTGACATGATGTCCCGCGGTTTAAGGTCTTTCTCGATCAGATTTAAAATAGCTTTGCCGGCCGCGAAGCACTCTTTCTTCTTTTCTTCGCTGTCTGCCGGAAGAGATGAGCTGTACGGCAGTGTCATTCCGAGAGTTTCGATGGCGGTTCCCATGGTGTTCGCAGTGTACATTCCGCCGCACGCTCCAGGACCCGGGCATGCATGCTGGATCACTTCTTTAAACTCTTTTTCTTTTAGATTGCCCGCTATGTACTCGCCGTAAGATTCAAACACGGAAACGATGTCTAACTTCTTGCCGTTCCAGTGTCCCGCTCTGATTGTGCCACCATAGATCATTAAGCTCGGACGATTCAGCCTGCCCATAGCCATAACTGAACCCGGCATGTTCTTATCACAGCCAGGAATGGAAATATTCGCATCGTACCACTGTGCACGCATGACTGCTTCGATCGAGTCTGCGATTATTTCTCTCGATGGCAGGGAAGATTTCATTCCTTCAGTTCCCATCGCGATCCCGTCGCTGACTCCGATCGTGTGGAAGATAAACC
>JBAPNE010000108.1:0-6730 GCA_049278975.1 Candidatus Kryptoniota bacterium | reverse complement strand
GGTTAAATAAAATAATTTCCAGTTCTGACTTGGTTCAAATTACCGGCATGCAGCCTTCAACCATATTTAATATTTTGAGAGACCTTACTGACAACTCTCTTGTGTTAAATCTTGGAAAGGGAGACTCAACGGAAAAAGGCGGAAAGAAGCCGTATCTCTGGGGCTTAAACGATGAGGCCGCTTACGCGATAGGGATCGATATCGAAATTGGGCAACTCACCTTCGTGGTACTTGGTTTTAGTTCTGATATCGTATGCAAAAAAGTTTATAAGATAGAAAATTTCGGAAACCTTGAAGAATTGGTACAAGAGATATCCAGAGCAGTGAAGGAGGTTATAAAAGAGTCTCATGTCGAGCCTGAAAAAGTTCTTGGAGTTGGCGTCGCCGTCGCAGGAGTTGTAAACAGCGATACTGGTGTCGTGGTAATGACCGATATTTTGCCTGGCATTAATCTGGCGCTTCTCGATGCTCTGGAAAGCGAGTTCGATTTTCGGATATTTGTTGAGAACAATGCTAATGCTTCCGTTCTGGGCGATAAGTGGATAGGCGTAGCCAAAGACAGCATAAACTGTATGAACGTGCTAGCTGAAGTAGATAAAGGGGTTGGAGCGTTAGGGATTGGGTTCTTGGTAAAAGAGGAATTGTATCGTGGCTCGTCATTTTCGGCGGGCGAGATTAATCCATTGATGCCGGATTTGCATGATATGATTTTGAATGTTCGTACGCACTTAATCGAAGGAAAGATTTTAAAAGAGTACGACAAATTGCCGGAAAATATCGAAATGAAAGTGATGATCGAAGCAGCGAAGAGCGGCGATGAAGTGGCGATATCTTTTTTCGAAAGACTCGGTTATCAAATTGGCAGAGACATAAGTCGCATCGTGGCTGCGTTTAATCCGGACACACTCATTCTGTCGGGTGACATAGCCGAGGTTGGCGACCTGATTATAAAGCCGGTAAAAGCGGTCATCAATATGGAGCTGTTGGCAGTTACAAGTGAAGCACTGAAGATTGTTACGAGTTCACATGGCCATTACTCAGTCGCCATCGGAGCCGCGTGTCTCGTGCTGAGTGATTATTTTAAAGTACCTACTGTCCGATTGGTAAACGGGAGTGAAGAGTTGAGTGAAGTTGAATCATAGCACCGTTTCAAGTTGAGCATATGGCTCCATCTTTTACAAGGCGGCATTGCTGCTGGGTTTTTCACAAGGTCTTACATTATTTTTTAGCTAGTGGAAACCTCTTCCTGTTATATTATTGTTATTATATTATTGTTCATAAATATTGTCCGTATTGTTTTTGATGTCCCGAATTTTACCTGGAAACATAAATCTATATTATCATTGATTTGAGTAAATATTTGCATCCAAATATATTTTTGTAAAAACGAATATTTTCATTGACAATAAACTAACTGTTATTTAAATTGGTTTCGTGAATAAAACGCAAAGGGAATATAATTAGGAGGTTTCTAATGCTTAAGTTTCGAGTTTCGGGACTACTTCTTTTAGCACTCTTTAATCTTGCCTTTATATCATCGGGCTTTTCTCAAACAGGAAGTAAAATTGCCGGTGCAGTTGTTGACGCTACAACCGGTGATCCATTACCGGGGGCCAATGTGTTTCTCCAGGGAACCAGCATTGGAGGGACAACGGACATCAATGGAATGTATGAGATTCCAAGTGTCCCCGCGGGATCGTATTCGATCCGTGTCACTTATATTGGCTATGAACCTACGACTGCCACGGCACAGGTCAAAGCTGGAGCGAATCTAAATCTTGACTTCAAGTTGCAGCCTGTTGCACTTCAGGGGAAAGAGGTTGTCGTTACCGCCCAGGCAAGCGGTCAGAATGAAGCGATTAACCAGCAGCTGTCGTCTATGCAAATTAAAGACGTGGTATCCGCGGCTCGAATTCAGGAACTTCCTGATGCAAATGCGGCTGAATCCGTCAGCAGACTTCCGGGGATTTCGGTCCTCAGAACTGGAGGAGAAGCAGATCAGGTGGTCGTTCGCGGACTCGCTCCGAAGTATAATGAGGTTACTATTAATGGAGTTCAGATGGCAGCATCTGACCCGAATGACCGAAGTACAGACTTGAGCATGATATCTTCAGATATGCTTTCAGGTATTGATGTCGCGAAAACGGTGACTCCTGACATGGATGCTAATGTCTTTGGAGGAGTGGTAAACTTTGACTTGCGGGAGGCAAAGGTTGATCAACCCGGGGTTCCGAAAATTAATCTCCTCGCACAGGGAGGCTACAACGGCCTGTCGGACGTATATAACAAGTTCAATAACTACAAATATGTTGGATCAGTCGAAGACAGGTTTTTTGACGGTCAATTCGGTGTCTTTGTGCAGGCATCTTATGAGAGAAGGAATCTTTCCGACAACGAACTTGGAGCTACCTATGGCCCTGATGGTTACCCATTTACTGATTACCTCAATGTGGAAACGCAAAACGGCACTACAGACGATATTGTTAGAGATAGGCAGCGGGGAAACGGGGCTATTACGCTGGATTACAAACTGCCTGAAGGAAAAATTATTTTGTCCAATTTCTTCAGCAGCGGTGTTACGAGGACGGATGATCGTCAGCAGTTTTATAATGTAGCGGTAGGTGGAAATAATCAGAATTTTAATGCTTTATATACCAATAGCACTTTGAATGATCTCAGCAATTTGCTCAGCTACGAACAGCAGGCTTGGATTTTCCATGTCAAAGCAAGTCTTTCGCATTCGTATTCAGAAACGAGAGACCCCAATGATTGGACGGTCAATTTTCTTAATGACGATGCGGGCTTTAATTTTGGCAATGCAGTAAATATCCCTCCGAGTCAGATCGTCCAAACCGCAAACAACAATCTGGCAACCAGTTTCTTGAATACTGTCACATCGAACTACATTTTCACGCGGGAGCGTGACTATGGGGCTGCCCTGGATTTCTATACTCCGGTGAACTTCTCGGATGAGGTCACGGCTGTCATAAAGTTTGGAGGGAAGTACCAGCTTCAGACACGATCATACAATAAAGATGTAATCGATGGAGAGTCTCTTACCTACGCAAGCGGAGCGGGGGTCATAGCCTCGCTGCAACAAGCCTTTCCGAACTTGATCCAGCTGGCATCGGGAAGTACTACGAATGTGCTGATGGCTCCATTCATAGATCCCACGTTCAGCTACGGAACCTTCCTCGGTGGAAATTACTCGATGGTTTACCCGTTGAATTTTAATTCCCTGGGAACTATAGTAAATTATATGAATTCCCATCAGCTCCCTAGCAACATTAATTACAATAATGATGTTGCCGGGTCAGCTTCAACTGACTATAGTGGACGGGAAGATATAAGTGCCGCATACGTGATGGCGACGATTGATGTCGGGCCATTGCTCACTATCATTCCGGGCGTTCGGTTTCAACAGCTCAGGACAGACTATATAGCTGAACAGGGATATCAAGGCCCAGATCCATATAATAATTATGCTCATGTGGTAGATACAGCCATAGCTTATCATCCATACTGGCTTCCTGACTTACTCGTTCGCTTTAAGCCTTTAGATTGGTTCGACGTACGCCTTGCCTATACAAACACAGTATCTTACCCTGATTATGCGGCATTAGCTCCCATTATTATAGTTAATACAGCCGCCAACACCATTCAGAATAATGAAGGCCTCGGTTTGAGTCCCATGAGATCTGCAAATTACGATGCATATTTTTCTGCCTATGATAATACAATCGGACTTTTCACCGCCGGAGCTTTCCTGAAGCAGATCAAAAATTTGATTTACCAGTACAATATAGTACCCAATGCCGCTAATGTGGTACTTTATTACCCGAATGTACCAGGAGAGCCTAAGCCTTCAAAGACGGGGATTACAGTCACCGAATACTATAACAGTCCATACACGAGTAACAATTACGGGATGGAACTTGACTGGCAAACCCATTTTTGGTATCTGCCCGGGCCCTTGACAGGATTAGTATTGAACGCAAACTTCACTCATATTTTTTCAAAAACCCAATATAAAACGCAGTACACTCCTTCTACTCGGGGAGCGACACCTGTCGACACATTTTACTATGCCCCGCTTATCGATCAGCCCGACGATATCATTAATTTGACAGTTGGTTATGATTACATGGGATTTTCTATCCGGGTGTCTTCTATTTATTCGACCCAAATTTTTGCGACTCCGACCACTGCGCATGCGACAGATGCCTGGACTTCCAAGTACAATCGATGGGATATAGCTCTAAAACAGGATTTGCCGTTGCAGGGGCTCCAGATATATGCCAATTTGAGTGACCTTAATGGAGCCAATGATGTCAGCGCGATTCCTTATGGCTTTCCGAATTCTGAACAGAGCTACGATTATACAGTAGAATTGGGACTCCGCTTTCAATTATGACTTTTTTCTTTAGCAAGCGTCAAAATAATGATGAATTTCTTTTTGGAAACAAATATAAACTCAGACTGATGATAGAGTGTGAAGGGAGGTGTTGTAGAGGCGCGAGGGAAAAAGATTGCAGCAGATGGAACCATTTTCTAGAAAAAGAAACAGAAGGAAATGGGAAAGTAAAAAGTAATATGGTCATATTCAACCTTTAATCAATCTTAAGGAGAAACAAGATGAAACGATATGTCTATTTAACTATATGCGCAGCCATGGTGATGGTTTTCATGACGCCGAGTCGGTCGGCTGCTCAGAGTGGTACGCTTGTTATCTATGCAACGCCTGAAAGCATCTCGCTCGACAGCGTTATTAACCATGATCAAGCTCAGGCCACACCCCATGCCGTATATGAGTTGGCTTCAACAGACACACCCTACACCTTTATCAATGGTGTGGTGGTGAATCATAGTGTTACGATCTGGGGCGATACAGATGCAACCGGAAGGCCGCCTTGCATTCAACCTGACCCAACTGGTACAGAAGGCGCAAATCAACACGACCATCTATTCACTTTCACAAAGAGTGGTTCGGTCGTGAAACTTGCAAACCTGTATCTTCTCGGCGTTGCTCTCGACAATTCAATCAATGAGGGCGATGGATTTGGAGTTACAATAACTGGAGACAGTATCAAATTTTACACGAACAACGTTGTGTTTGAACAATGGAGCCAGTTTGGAATCAATTACTCAGGAAACTGGGATGATCTCTTTATCACCAACACCAGATTCAGAAATTTTGTCAATCCAGGCAGCGATTATACAGGAGAGGCAATCAGGTATAGAAATGATCTCGCCAAATTGCCCCAGGATAGTGTTGTCATAAAGGGTTGCACCTTCCTCGGCATCAACGGATACGTCGCATGCGTCGGCGTAACATCGTATATCCGGTATATCGATTTTGAACACAATAGTGTTGTAGGCGTTTATAAGAATCCATTCTTCAGTGAGAACGCAACAAATTGGACAGTCGCACACAACATTTTCTATGCTGCATACGCAGGCGGCATGGCAGATGGTGAGTATCCATGGTGGGATCGTATATGGGCTCCCGGTATTAGCTCTGTCATCGACGTTGATACGTTGAACAAAGCGATTGCTGGAAGTATTGTCGATACCACACAGACAAACTGGATAGCATTAGGTGAGGCGGCAAGAAAGATTGTCATTAATGATAATCTTTATTTTATGCCGGCATCTATTAGCACTTACGTAACAGACTGGAATGATACGACAACTGGCACTGACAGTATCTACACATGCCCCTGGATGAATCCTTACTCAGTGACTATGTTCGGGAATCATTCCAATTTCATAAATACTGCTAACCTAACCACCACAGATCCCGTCTATGGCGCTGGAATCGCAGGCATGATCGGCGCGCCTGGAACGACCGTTCCCGCCAGTGATGGCATTGGACTATTGCCATGGTTGGCAGAGTCACGATCGCATGGCGACGTTGCTACCGATTTCTGGGGCTATGCACAATCAAAACCTGACTACTCAAGCGGTAACTGGGAGCCGGTATGGCCGCTTCCTGAAATGGCCTCCGGCGATTTGAAGTATACCGCTTCGTTGTTGGCAGCTGACGGAAAGCCGTATGGCGATCCTTACTGGTTCACAGACGGACCTCTAGCAGTTAAGAAGACTGCCCCGGTTGCAACAACGTACTCCTTGAGCCAGAACTATCCGAACCCGTTCAACCCGACGACACAGATTGACTATTCTGTGAAGCAGAACGGATTTGTTACGCTGAAGGTTTACAACATTCTGGGCCAGGAAGTTCAGACGCTGTTCTCCGGTCAGCAAACAGCAGGTCTTCACACCGCCAAGCTTGATGGCACAAACCTCGCCAGTGGTGTGTACATATATCGTATGCAAGCAGGATCGGTTTCTATTTCTAAGAAGATGGTCCTCCTTAAGTAATCTGTTCATTTCTTCTTCTAAAGCCCGTCCGCCCGTGATTCATGGACGGACGGGCTGTTTTTTTATTTATTCTTTATTTAAACCGGGGAATTTATTCATGTGGTCATTGGCGGGCTTCAAAAAAAAACTTCTTCTCTTCTTATCTCTTCTGCTGTTTGCATGGTCAGGTTTAGTTGTCGCGCAGGAAAAAATTGTCGGGTATTATCCAACGTGGAACCAAGCTAATCTGCCTTACAATAATATTGAGTATTCAAATCTTACACACATTATAGTGGCTTTTGCTCCCCCGCTCGCAAGCGGTGTCGTAAATTTCAGCGGGTTAGCATATCCGCAATTGGTCAATGCCGCT
>JBAPNE010000107.1:0-18933 GCA_049278975.1 Candidatus Kryptoniota bacterium | reverse complement strand
GTTCAAGTCCATCATACTTCTTGCCGTTCATGCCGATAGGAATACCCTTAAGAAATTCAATCTCAACATAAGTTGGTTTGTTCGGAGCTTTCTCCGGAGATTTTGTTCTGATAAACATATCAGCTTTCGGTTCGTTCCACGGATTTTCTAGATCGCCACCTTCATGGCTCAAGTGCCACAGATTTCCATCTCTGCTGTAAATTTTTTTCAATGTCGCTTTGATCGGTACATTGTGCGATTTTGCATATTCGATTGCATCTTCGCGTGAACGTATCTTCCATTCACGCCATGGTGCTATGACTCTCAATTGCGGCGCAAAAACTTTGTACGTCAACTCGAACCTGACCTGATCATTACCTTTGCCTGTGCATCCGTGAGCAAGCGCGTCAGCGCTTTCCTGCTCTGCAACTTTTGTCTGATATTTCGCTATGAGCGGCCTGGCGATAGAAGTCCCGAGCAAGTATTTCCTTTCATAGATCGCATTAGCTTTAATTATTTTGAAAAGAAAATTTTCAACAAACTCTTTTCTAAGGTCGAGCGAATAAAATTTGTCTGCGCCGGTCTTCATTGCCTTTTGCTCCAGGCCGTCAAGTTCGCCATCACCTTGTCCGATATTAGCCGCAAACGCAACTACCTGGCATCCGTAAGTGTCCTTCAAGTACGGTATAATTATCGAAGTGTCTAGCCCGCCCGAATAGGCGAGCACTACTTTTTTTACATTGGACAAATTTATTCTCCTGCTTTGGAATTGAAATTTACTAAATGGCGGCTTTATTTAGTATAAGGTATGAAAAAAAATTAAGATTTTTTTATGTCTCAAACGCTTGACAAAAATGCCTGATTCCATTAAACTGTTAGTAATTAAACGCAATGGAGGAAAATATGCGAAAATTGACGGGTTCGATCCTGAGCCTCGTAATTGCGTCGATAGTGCTTGCTGGTTGCACGAAATATGCTAACCAAACCCAAATGCAGCAACTTAATGATCTGAAGAGCGAGATTTCTTCGCTTCAACAGCAAGTCCAAACGACGCAACAACAAAAAGCTGATCTTCAAAAGCAGCTTGCAGACAAGCAAGACCAAATCAAGAAGTTGCAAGACAATGAACAATTCTTGCAGCAAAAATTGCAGCAAACAAATCCAGACACAACGAAATCTAATTGAAAAGGAGCCATAGATGAAAAGATTATCAATTCTGGGAGCAGTCGCGATTATTTTTGCGATTTCCTCTGTGGCATCCGCACAAGAGGAAAAAATGAAATTCGACGATTGGCAGCAGCAGATAACGTCGCTGACTGTACAACGCGATTCATTGAAGATTGTTGTTAACCAACTTGACTCCGACGTTACAAGCTTGAAGAGTCAGTTAGCAAGCCTCGATGAGCAATATCAAGCTGAGTTGCAGAAGTATTATGGAATGCTTCATACAACCGCGGCTGATATGCAGGCATTCGGTCAATCACTTGATGCCATGACCGGTGAAATAAGCGACTACATGAAGATGTCGGATCAAGACCTTTGCGCTCACAAAGATGATGTAGCAAAGATGGGAGCACAGATCGATTCTATAAAGGCATCAAGGCTCGCACTCGCGGCCGAGTTCTATTCGAAGGTTCAAGACCTCGAGAACAATTATGCCCAGCTAAATAATAGAGTGGCTAATTGTGCAGCGATGGCGGCAAAGACATACACAGTCGGCACGTGGGCTCGGAACAGGGATTGTCTATGGAACATCTCCAAGAAAAAGACTATCTATGATGACCCATGGAAATGGCCGAAGATTTACGTAGCCAATCGTGACCAGATTAAGAATCCTGATCTGATCCATCCGCGAGAAGTTCTGAACATTCCGGAGAATGGTCCTTTGAGCAGCCAAGAAAAAGCGGCGTCAAGAGCTTATTATGCTAAGCGGGCTCGCATGGGGAAATCGAATGCAGGTACCGGAGCTACTTCCTCACAGTAATTTTCAAGAAGGCAATTCTTCACGGTAGTTTTGAACAGTTTTCAAGCGCTCTTCCAACAATATGTTCCAGGTGGGAGGAGCGCTTTTTCTTTTGTAAGAGATGGGATAGATTCGTCAGTAGCTGATGATGGGACAGAAGGGGTGCGAGTTATCAATTCGTTTTTGCGAGTCTCGAAAATTGTTCGAGTGTAGATGGATACGGTAGAGAAACGCATAAAA
This sequence comes from Candidatus Kryptoniota bacterium, assembly GCA_049278975.1. Lineage (GTDB taxonomy): Bacteria > Bacteroidota > Ignavibacteria > Kryptoniales > JAKASW01 > JAKASW01. Next base: position 16,751 of record JBAPNE010000107.1, on the reverse strand, counting down.
ATGTCAGGCGTCGATGCGCTTTCGCTTTTGGGCATCAACGATTCAAACCTTCAGATAATATCCGATAGGTTCGATGCGAATATAATTGTTCGCGGCGACAGTATTCTCATCAAAGGCGAAGAAGAGGAAGCCAACCGTGTCGAGAAAGTCTTCAAGGAGTTGATGTATGTGCTCGAGCGCACCGGCGTATTGAAAATAGATGATGTCGTTACCGTGGTAGAACTCGTCTCAGGTGAGAATCCAAAATCAGAAGATGTGCGGCAAGTTGCCGGGGAAGCCAAAGAGGTTGTTGTATTATCCGCAAAGAACGATCTTATAAAATCGAAAACCCCAGGACAGCGCCAACTGGTAAGAGCGGTTCAAAAGAACGATGTCGTTTTTGCAATCGGCCCCGCTGGAACAGGAAAAACTTATTTGGCGGTCGCCATGGCTGTGGCGGCATTGAGAAATAGAGAAGTCCAGCAAATCGTGCTGACTCGTCCTGCGGTGGAAGCCGGAGAAAGTCTCGGCTTTCTGCCGGGTGATTTGAAAGAAAAAGTCATACCTTACTTGCGGCCGCTTTACGATGCGCTTGATGACATGCTGCCTCAGGATAAACTGAAACTCTATGTGGAAAAAAATATCATTGAGATTGCACCTCTCGCATACATGCGTGGAAGGACACTGGGAAATGCATTTGTAATTCTTGATGAGGCGCAGAACGCTTCCGGTATGCAGATGAAAATGTTTTTGACGCGGTTAGGTGTAAATTCAAAAGCAATTGTAACGGGCGACATTACGCAGATCGACTTGCCGCAGAAAAGTCTCAGCGGACTTGTAGAGATACAAAAAGTGCTAAAGAGTGTTCAGGGAATTAGCTTTGTTTATCTCGAAAAGACAGATGTTGTAAGACATAAACTTGTCAAAGATATTATCGACGCTTACGAAAAATACAATAGCTGGGATGGCAAGGATTGACTTCATTCGTTTAGTTTCACCTCAAGAAAATCTCGTCTGAATTACAATTAAGAGTAACAAATTAGTAAATTAGGTCGATGTGATGATGAAAAAAGTGTTGGTGCTCCTTCTCTTGCTGATGGGGGAAGCCTTTGCAGGCAATCGTGTCCTCATTGTTTATGAAGGAAAAGATAATTCAGGCAATCCGGCTAAAGGAGATGGACTTCAGTTGTTCCAGCTCCTTGGCCACTTCGATTTGCAGAAGAGCATCGTTGCTGCGGACGACTATAAAACCGGTGAGTGCAACAAATACGATTATCTTTTCTTTACAGGCTTTACGAACGACTACGCCCCTCCTGAAAAATTTCTCGATGACGCTTACAATTTCAAGGGAACGTTGACGTGGCTTTGAAATGGAATTATCGCGATGAATGCCCGGCACAATTTACAGGAGAGATATGGATTTGTGCCCGAGGCACTCGATTCAACTACAGGTTTTGAGACTGTTATTACCGCAAATAAGAATTTCAAATTCACGAAAGGTGACCATTACCTTACGATGGTTTCCATCACACAGCGCAGTAAAGTCGAGATATTGGCAAATGCAATAGCCCCGAACCATATCATTTCACCCTATGCAATTCATTCGGACAATTTATACCTTTTTGGCGATTCGCCATTTGCGTATATGGGACCGACAGATCGGTATCTTTTTTTTGCCGAAAAATTACACGACATATTGCATCAGGAGCATGACGAATTTCACGCCGCGCTTATTCGTATAGAAGATGTTCATCCGCTTGAGGATCCGAACAGCATCAGGAATATCTCGGATTTGCTCTACAGTGAAGGTGTCCCATTTCTAATTGCCGTTGTGCCATTTTATGTGGATCCGTCTGATAACGAGCGAGTCGCGCTTTCAGACAAGCCTGATATGGTCGATGCATTAAGATATGCAGAAGCACATGGTGCGACAATAGTGATGCATGGTGACACACACCAGTACCATGGCGTTACTGCAAGTGATTTTGAATTTTGGGATGAAGCCGGCAACAGGCCGATACTAGACGACAACGCGGGTTATGTTCAGCAGAAATTAGAAACCGGTATCGAAGAGTTAATGCGGAACGGAATCTATCCGCTTGCTTGGGAAACTCCGCATTATGGCGCGTCCGCCATTGATTACGCGGCAATCGCAAAAGTGTTTTCGACGGTTGTCGAACAAAGAATCTTGATGAATGATTTGGATTACAGCCAATTTTTCCCATACGTGATCAAACAAGATATGTACGGTGAAAAAATTATTCCGGAGAATCTCGGGTACGTCCCGCTCGGTACTCCGAAAGAAGAAGAGCAAGCCGTTCAGGATATTTTAGAGGCTGCAAAGGAGAATTTGTATGTAAGAGACGGTTATGCCACGGCATTCGTTCACCCATTCATGCCATTGAATCTCCTCAAGCAGATTGTTGAAGGCATACGCGGTTTGGGTTACACGTACGTTGACTTGAGAGATGGCAACAATACCGTCACGCTGCCTGATAGAGTGATCGCCTCCGGAAAAGCTTCTCTGCGATTTTCAATCGAGGATCAATATCTAAAAGAAATTTATTTAGACGACAAAGGTGAACGGGCGGGTTTTGATGTCACCTCAAATCGAGTCACGGGAGAAATTTCGAGAAATATAGATCTTAAGCCCGGATGGATTTACGCCGCTGAACCGACCGAGTACCACGAAAAAGAATTGAGTCTCTTTGACAGAATTGGGATCATGGTACGCGATTTTTTCAAAAATTTGTTCCCCACAAAAACGGTGATTACTCCGGCAGTTTCCGCAATAGTCTGGGATTCAACAGCGACGGGCGGCGCACTGCACGACGAAAAGAGTTTTGTTACGGCTCTGAGCTGTGTCGGCATACCGGTCGATACGCTCTCCGTCAATAATCTTGCCGACATAAGAGATTACAATCTTTTGATTGTGCCGTATTCATCAGCCGAGCAGCTATCGGATTCAATGTATGACGTTATTGAAAAATTCGTGTCGAATGGCGGCAAGCTGATTACCGATTCGAAAAATCCGGTAGCCGAAGATCTCGGGATTAACTTCAGCAAAAATTTAACCAGAGTCGAAAAAGTCCGGGATGCGCTTTTCCCTGAAGAGCTGTTGAGCTGGGGAATGTTCGAAACGGTGCATCGAATCGATGTAGAAGAAAGTGATGAGATTGTTAGCACGAATGACATTAACGACGCTCCGATAGCTATCGCGAGAAAATATGGTAAAGGAAAATTCATTTGTATCAGTGCTCGTTTTGATCCGGTTAGCGATGGTGGTTATTCACGGTTTCCTTATTTGATAGACTGGATCAAAGGCTATTTTGGTTTGTATCCGACTTTGCGGCGCGACCATCTTGAAATGTATTTTGATCCAGGCTTGCGGCGCACAACGAGCATTGAGACACTCGTGAAACAATGGGCGAGCAGTGGCATCCGCGTTATTGATGTCGCTGGCTGGCACGAATATCCGAAATTCACTTACGACTACGATAGGCTGATACGTCTATGCCATTCTTATGGCATCATGGTTTACGTCTGGATTGAGCCGCCGCAAATCAGCCAGAAATTTTACAACGATCATCCGCAATGGCACGAAAAAAATTATAAAGGAGAGGACATCAGGCCTGATTGGCGCTATCCGCTTGCTTTGACAGACACCGCTTGTCTTCATATGGCTTCAGATTGGGTTTATAATTTTCTGACTTCTCATGATTGGGATGGAGTCAATATCGCTGAACTATATTTTGGGGGCGAGGGTGCCCCCAACAATCCGCAGCTTCTTACGCCATTTGATATCAGCGCGCGGGAATTGTTCAAGAAAAAATACGGCTTCGATCCGGTGCAATTGTTCCAACCGAACTCAACCCATTATTATAAAAATTCGCCGCAGGATTGGAAAAATTTTGTTGATTTCCGCGTGTCGCTCGTAACGGAGCTCACTTCTCATTTCCTTGCGATTGCAATCGATGCGACAAAAGGTAAGCCGGGTGTGCAAATTATCTTGACAATTGAGGACGAAAAAACTTTTCCAGATTTGAGAACAGGCATAGGGATTGATGTCGATCAAATTTTACAGCTGAGAAAAAAATATGACTTCGCTCTCCAGGTTGAGGATCCGCAATCAAACTGGAACACCGACCCGCGAAGGTATATCGGAATCGGGAACACCTACAGACATCTCTTGGGTTCGGATTCGTCGAACTTGATGATCGACCTAAACATTTATTCGCTGCGTGATTCGAGTTATGTCGGCATATTCCCAAGCCAGACTCCGACTGGAACAGAGTCTTACCTGATTGTCAATTCTGCTGCGAAAGCTGCCCCCCGAATGACAATCTACGATGAAGCAACGGTATTGCCGGAGGACCTTGCCGATTTTCCATACGCAATCGTTCCACAGGCAAACATGGAAATCACCGACGGCGGATACGAAATCGATGCGCCGTATTCAACTTCAATCAGGCTTAGTGCCGGTGTAAAATACATCATGATCGACGGTGCGACTGTCTTTCCGTACCAGCCCGGATATTTTTCTATTCCGGCAGGAAGGCATTTGCTTAAAATAGTGACAGCGGATGTTAATCCGTTTCAAAACGAGATGCTGGATTCTCATATCGAGGCAGCCTCATGCAATATTTTAAGCGAGCGGAGTTTTCAACGAGGAGTGGAATTTACGTACGATTCTCCGACTCGTTGCACCGTCTCTTTCGGAAAAGTGCCGTTTGCAGTTTTTGTTGATGACCATGAAATCACTTTTACCGTCGCTAGGGAAGAGCAGCACTACGGAATCATATTGCCTCCCGGACAACATAAAGTCCTAGTAGTTTTGGAAAACGCCGTCTCATATGGAATCGACTTGACAAGCTTGTGGTCATCCTCATTGATAGCGATCTTCGGCTCGATCGCCGGCGGGATGCTCGTCGTGCTTTATTTAATTCTCAAGCTGCGTAGAAAGCGGATTCTGGCTCGTGTATAATTTTGTTACCACTTTATTAGGAGGCTTCTTCGTTCTCTCCGTAATTTTAATCTGGTTTATGATAGCGTACCAGCTAATACTTACCATCGCGGGATTTTTTCATAATTGGAGTTCATGGAAAGAGAAAATTGCCATTGATGCCATGGCACATCTCGCAAAACCTACAGTTTGTGTATTAATCCCTGCGCATAACGAAGAGAAAGTTATTCGCAGGACAGTCGAGGCAATGCTGAAGTTTGATTACCCAACCGACAAAGTCGAGATACTTGTCATTAATGACGGCTCGTCGGATAAAACAGGTGAAATTGTTGAAGAACTTACAAGGCTGGATCGGCGAGTGCGGTGTTATAACGTTCCGAAGGGCGAAGGAGGAAGAGGGAAATCGCGGGCGCTGAATTTAGGAATGAAGCAGACCGATGCAGAAATCATAGCGGTCTATGATGCGGACAACCAGCCTTTGCCGGACGCGCTGAAATATTTGGTCGCCGAGTTGCTTCTTCATCCTGACCTCGGTGCTGTCTTGGGAAACTTTAGGACGATCAACAAAGACAGAACATGGCTCACCCGTTTTATCAGCATCGAGACGCTGAGTTTCCAATCTATACTTCAAGCAGGCAGATGGAAAATGTTCAAAGTCTCGACTTTACCCGGAACAAATTTTGTGATTTGGAAACATTTGCTCGACGACTTGAATGGCTGGGACGAAGATGCAATAACCGAGGATTCAGAGTTGAGCATCAGAGTTTATATGAAGGGATATAAAATAAAATATGTACCTTTTGCCGTCACTCTTGAGCAGGAGCCGGAGACGATTTCCGTTTGGGCGAAACAAAGAACGAGATGGGTTAGAGGCAACAATTACGTGGTAACGAAATTCTTCAAAGAGATACCACAGTTCAAAAACAAGTTTCTTGCATTCGAGGTGCTTTATCTTCTTTCGCTTTATTATTTTTTTCTATTCGCTATAGGCATAAGTGATCTGATTTTCATTTTCAGCGTCTCGCAATTAATTGCAATACCGCTTCCTGGACCTTATACAACTGTTTGGGTGCTTGCGATTATATTATTTATTTTCGAAATCATTCTCGTGCTTTCTTATGAGGGGCTTGATACCTTTAGGAATTTCCTTCTTGTTTTTTTAATGTATTTCACTTATTGCCAATTTTGGATTTACGTTGTCGGAAGGGCCATCTATCTTGATTATATAAAACGTGAAAAGCGAACGTGGTCGAAAACGGTGCGATTCGAATTGGAGGAAGATGCTATCCCGCGTAATAGCCCTTCGACAAGCAGGAAGGAATCTTCGACACAGCCTTCCAGATGAAGATGTAAGATGGTGCACGGCCATATCCGCTGTGATGTCGAATCGGCGATTCGAGCTACGAGTTACTTAGACAAACAATCCGGGCAAAGCCCATAAAAATCCAACTTCACATTTTCAACCTCATATCCGCGAGGCAGCTTAAAACTGGGCAAGGAAATTCTAGTTTCATCTATATCGAAAATCCCTTTGCAGGATCTGCAAATGAAATGAAAATGTTCGTCTTTGTTTGCATCAAACCTTAGTTGTCCATCACAGAGAACTTCATTTATCTCTTTTGACTCAACAAGGAAATTCAAATTTCTATAAACAGTTGCGAGGCTTACGTTCGGGATTTCCTTCCGTACTTCATGGAACACCCAGTCGGCGGACGGGTGAGTTTTTGTGGAACGAACCACATCAAGAACTTTATCCCGCTGCCTGCTTCGTTTTCTCTGGCTTACAATTAGCATTTATACTACCTCTATATAAAAACATTTCCTTATTTCCAAACATTGACAGATTCGCCGATAGTTAAATCTTCAGTGAGAGCGTGCCATGTCTCGGTGGTCATCTCTGTTTCGGCATTATAGTTCTTGTGTTTCATGATTACGCGAATCGGAGCAGACCGCTTCATGAAAGAGCTAACTTCTTCGTGAGATAATTTGAAGCGGACGTATTGTACCGCGCTTATTCTGTCGTCGGTTGCGTGTCCTTCCTCGAAAACTGCGGGGATATTCCGTTCACCAATCTGAAGGAAAACAGAATCTTTGTTCAAGCCGACAAGTGAATCGAGTACAGGCCTTATCTGCTCTTGTTGGTCAACTTCCACGAAAAGCGTCGCGCTCAACTCATTCTGTCGCGGGATCAATTCGTTGTAGGTCTCGATCTCCGATTCTATTTTTTTATCTTCAACGATTCTCTCAACACGCATCATTTCTTCTATTTGAAAAGCAACCGTGTATCTGTTTTCGAATGTCAGAGTTATTTTGTCGCCGATTCTTAATCTTCGGATGTTCTTCATCCCGATTATTTTATCTCGAAAATCACGTCTGACCTTTTCATAATCCGCAATGTTTTTTATATCTTGCAGTTCAATCCTCTTCATGGATTATCCTTTTATAACCTTGGGTTTTGTTCCATGCCGTATGCATCGCGAAGAATTTGAATCGGATGACGCGGCTTTGTACCGGATCCTTTTTCAATTTGAAGCTGTGCCAACGGGCAATCACTTGCCGCAACTTTAGTATCAATGAATTTTTCAAACAGCGGCTTGCCGACTTCGAGTGAAAGCTCGAAATATTCTTTCTTCAGGCTCCATGTGCCATCATGTCCCGAACATTTCGACACGACCTCCACTTTTGTATCAGGTATAAGCTCCAGCATGTCGCGCGATTTGTAACCGATATTTTGCGCTTTTAAATGACAAGGGAGGTGGTAAACAATACTTCCTTGAGCATTCTTGAAATCTTTGGAAAGCTTTCCTTCTTTATTCAACTTCGCAAGATACTCCATCATATCAAAAGTATGTGAGGCGACCAGTTTGGCGTCGGGGTTATTTGAAAGCAAGGGGTATTCCTGCTTGATTATGTAGCTGCAGCTTGGACCAGGCGTGACGACTTCGTAACCAGTCTTAACGTAATTTACGAGCTGGCTCAAATTGTATTCGGCGTTCCTCTTCGCATTATCAATGTCACCGCCGTCTAAGAAAGGCATTCCACAGCATTTCTGCTCCGGCACTTCGACCTCTACGCCGTTCTTTTCCAGAACTTGTATAGCGGCTTTACCTGCGTCGGTATCGTTGTAATTCACCGAACACGTGTGGAAGAAAACAACTTTCGGCCCTGCTCGATTATCTAACTTATTATCTCTGACTTCTTTTGCTTTGTGATTTCTATACCATGATACAAAAGTTTTGCTCGCATACTTCGGCAGATTTCTGTCGCGGTGGATACCGATAGTTTTCTCCATCAGAAGTCTAAACGCATTACTCTTCATCGACCAATTAACAATAGGTGCTACTTTCGTAGATATTCTTCCGAGGAAATCTGTCCTGCTTAGAAGTTTGTCCTGCAATTTGACGCCGCTGCTCTTTGCCTTGATGGCTTTGCCTCTCAGCATCAGCCGCGGAAAATCAAGCATGTAATTGTGAGGCGGAGTATATGGGCATTTCGGGAAGCATAACTTACAATCGTAGCATAGCTCGACAATCTTTTCGGTATCATGGTCCTCAAGTTTTTCCATTTCACCGTCAAGTTCATCTATGCGTTTGAATAGTATATCGAAAGAAGGGCAGAGATTAAAGCATAGCCTGCATCCGTTGCATATGTTAAATATCCGTTCAGTTTCTTTTGTGAACGATTCGTGATTGTAAAAATCGGGTGAACTAAAATCAAATGCCATTTAATGCCTCACATTTATTATCGGGAGTCCACTTGCGGTACGGTGCCTTCGGGAACGTGTCCGCGGAATCCGCCTCTGTCCGTGTAAGGCGGATCCCAGCGAACCGTGTTCGATTACTTACCTAGAGAATCGAGAGCTTTTGTGAACCTGCCTGCATGCGACTTTTCGGCGCGCGCGAGAGTTTCGAACCAGGTTGCAATTTCATCGAAACCTTCTTCTCTTGCCGTTTTTGCGAAACCGGGGTACATTTCGGTGTACTCGTAAGTTTCGCCTGCAACAGCCGATTGCAAATTCATCTTCGTGTCGCCGACCGCAACGTTCGTTACCGGATCACCGACTTCTTTCAAGAAATCGAAATGTCCGAATGCATGTCCGGTCTCACCTTCTGCCGTATCACGGAATACGCCTGCTACGTCGGGGAAACCTTCGATATCTGCGTGGCGCGCAAAATATAGATAACGCCTGTTTGCTTGAGATTCACCTGCGAAACCTTCTTTGAGATTACCGTAAGTTTTTGACGCTCTGAGTGGTTTTGCCATTGTATTTCCTCCTTTTGTTAATTATAATAATGAGAATCATTATTAATGTATTAGCATAATATTCAAATGTCAAGGGAAAAAGTCATCTGAAATTTGGAGCAAGAGCGGAGCTGTTTTGCAGATCCGGGACACCAATATTTTGATCTCGCAGAAAATTTGCACTTCAAGCTCAGAACAAATAAATTCTTCACGTAAATTGTCATATCTGAACGAGCTTGTGCAAATATATCTCGCTAACCCTCAAGCTGCTTGAAATTACAATTGCGCAAATTTCATAAATTCATGTTGAAGCCAATTTCAATTTTGCATTTGTAATGCGAGATCCAATATTATAATTGTACCGCTATAAGGAGAAAAATTTAATGAAAAAAGACTTCCTGAGTATTAATGATTGGTCATCGCGAGAACTTAAGAAACTTCTTGAGTTGTCGGCGAAGATAAAATCTCATCCGGAAAAGTACAAGAATTCTCTCAAAGGCAAATCAGTCGCTTTGATATTTGAGAAACAGTCTCTGAGAACTCATGTCACATTTGATGTTGGAATACACCAGTTAGGTGGTCATTCTGTTTATCTGACTCAATCAGATATAAATTTAGGAAAGAGAGAGAGCATCTATGACGTGTCTAAAAATCTTGAAAGATGGATGTCTGCGGTTGTTGTGAGGACTTACGCACACCAAAGCTGCGTAGATATGGCGAGATACATGACGATTCCCGTGATCAATGCTTTGACAGATTATGAACATCCTTGTCAAGCTGTCGGAGATTTCTTGACTGCCATGGAACACCTTGGCAGCTTGAAAAAGAAAAAATTTGTCTTCATTGGCGACGGAAATAATGTTTGCAATTCGCTCATGTTAATGGCTGCGAAATTGGGAATGAACTTCGTCGCGGCCACGCCTGAAGGATATGAGCCGCCAGATGAAGTTGTGAAACTGTCAAAGAAAGCTGCCAAGGAGAGCGACTCAAATTTGGAAATCGTACGCGACCCGGAAGTTGCACTTCGCGATGGCGACGTGGTTTATACTGACGTTTGGGTCAGCATGGGACAGGAAACGGAAAAGGAGACCAAGCAAAAAGCATTTCAAGGTTATCAGATCAACAGAGAATTGATGAAGTTGGCAAATAAGTCCGCGGTTTTTATGCACTGTTTGCCGGCACATCGCGGCGAAGAAGTGACCGACGATGTCATTGACTCGAAGCAATCCGTCGTTTGGGATGAATCGGAAAACAGGCTTCATTCACAAAAGGCGATTATATACACATTGTTGGCGGGGAAATAATGGAATGATAGGGGGATGGATTACTGGTTTCCTTGCTAACGTGCCATTTGAGATATAATTTGTTTTGTGGGTTGTGATTTAATAAATATTTTGGAGAATAATTGTTAATCACTCTTTGTAAATCGAAAATACATCGTGCGATTGTTACGCAGGCTGAACTCTATTATGAGGGAAGTCTGACTGTTGATACCGAACTGCTCAAAGCAGCGGGAATACTCCCGTATGAAAAGGTTCAGGTCGTGAATGTCAATAACGGAGAACGATTTGAAACTTATACAATTCCTGGAAAAGCAGCCTCAGGAATAATCTGTTTGAATGGTCCTGCTGCCCGACTGGGTTCGGTCGGGGATGAAGTTGTGATCATCTCATATGCTGAATTCGACGAGGCGGAAGCAAAAGATTATGAACCAACAATTGTTCTTGTGGACAGGAAAAACAAGATTAAAAAAATTATCAAAGGTCACTTGGAAGAACCGATAAACCCGAAATAAAATTATGTATTCGATACAATTTGTTACAGTAATTCTTGCGGCAGGTAAAGGAAAAAGAATGGCGAATCCTGATTTGCCGAAAGTGATGTATAAAGTGAATGGAAAGCCGATGATCGATCACGTTATTGAGTTAGCACACCAGCTCGATAGCATTTCAGTGATTGCGATAGTTGGATTCAAACGGAAAACTGTAATTGATCACCTGAAAAAAAAATTCGGTACAACGGTTTCTTTTGCTGTTCAGGAAGAACAATTGGGAACGGGGCACGCGGTAATGCAGACTGAGCAAATGTTGAAGGATTTTGATGGTGACGTACTGGTCCTTTCGGGCGATGTGCCGTTGCTTACACTCGGCACGATGCAAAATTTTCTAAAATCTCATTGGAGAAGCGGATCCGTAATGACCGTTTTGACGGCGAAGATTAACAACCCAACAGGGTACGGAAGAATAGTTCGGCTTGCGAATGGCTCTGTTGATATAATCGTCGAGGAAAAAGATGCCTCGTCGATCGAAAAGAATATCAACGAAATCAACTCCGGGATTTATGTCTTTAAGCGAAAAGAATTATTCGATGCGCTTCATCATGTAAATGCGGAAAATTCTCAGCACGAATATTATTTGACAGATGTCCTTGGATATTTTACGCACCACAAAATGAAGGTCAGCGCAGTTTTAGCAAAGCACTTTGATGAAATAAGAGGCGTGAATACCGTAAGTCAGTTGACGGAAGCTGAACAGGCGTTACGATCAAACGACGAAGTTTTTGGAAAGTGAGCCGCAAGGCACATGAAAAGGAAAAAATATTAGAATAATTGAATGACAAACGCTGAACAAAGAAAACTCATCGAAGGACTGAAGTATAAAACAGGGAAAATGTTGCCGAAGGATAAATATGATTACGAAATGTTTGTAAAGCGTGACAAGGACGACGAAGACCTTGATTCGCTCTCAATGAAAAGGCTTCAGGAATTGTTCGAGAAGTACGGCAACAAGAGATAAACTCAAAGTTTAAAGTTCAAAGCCATAATCCCAAATCCAATTCAAAATCATCGAAGTTTTAACGTTGAGTCGTATCTTTAATTTCTGATTGGAGTTCACTCCCGCGTTTCGCTGGTTTTTACATCATTTTTTCTAATCATTGATTGGCAAATTCCTTCTGTTTTCTATACCGATTGTGATATTCATCACGTTTAGCCAAAAGAATGTTTGGTGAAATCGATTTTTTGTGTTAATTTTATCGCACAGAGAACGGTTCATCGGGAATGGAAAATGGAGACATGCACTTTCAGGGGCACGAAAAGGATTTATTCAGCGTTATAGCTTTGGATTTGAACGCTTAGTATTATTCACAATTAATGGAGTAACAATGATAAGACCACACATTCGCGGTCTTGCCATTAGATTTATCATTTTTGGCCTTATTGGAGTTGCAGCTATCTTAACACAGAAATCTGATGCTGCTCGTTATTCATATGATAGCACTGTTGTTCCTGAATCTTCGATACCAAAAATTAATCGTCAGACATATATTTTTCTCACTAACTACGGTAAACAGCTTCAGAAGCTTAGCGACGCTTACGGAATTGATTGGCGACTGGCTTTAGCTGTTTTGAGGCAGGAATCTGCATTTGACCCAGAAGCAACTTCGGAAAGAGGCGCGACAGGTTTGATGCAACTTATGCCAGAAACAGGTTTGCAATTGGCGATCGTAAATAATGTTGATGACATATCGAATCCTGTTGAGAACATCAGGCTCGGAATTATTCAATTACGAAATATGCTGCGGGAGTTTTCAGATTCCGAAGGTGACAATAGAATGGAGCTTGCTGTGGCTGCGTATAATTGCGGACTGTCGAGAGTACAGGATGCACAAGCAGTGGCAGAGTTCTTAGGTGACGAACCGAAAACATGGACTTCTGTCAAGGCGGCACTGCCCCTTTTGTCCGCAAGATATTCATCATTGCATGTGCATATTTGGGAAAACGGAAAGCCAACGTCAGGCACATTCGGCGGCTACGAGCAAACTCTGACTTATGTTGAAAATGTAATGCACTATTATAATATTTATCGAAATGTCTTGCATGAATAATGAAAAATAGTTTTTGTCTTCACGCCCGTCCATTCGTCATATGGACGGGTTTTTTTTATCTATTTCTTGTAGCCGCTCTTCCTAAATTTGCGTATGCCCAGCCCCCGAATTGGGACGTGAATATATTTAGAAGCATAAACAATTCGCGTTCTGATTTTCTTGATGCGACCATAGGCGCCAATGATTATTCAGTTCTCCCACTTGCAATTGCGACTCCATTTGTATTTGGTGGAGTTGGCTTGGCTGAAAAGGACGGATATACTTTTGATACCGGCGTCATGATTGGAGTGTCGGAGGCGTCCGCTTACGTGGTTTATTATTTTCTTAAGAACTTTGTTATAAAACGTGATCGACCTTATGTGACACTTTCGGATGTTCACACAATGCACTTAGACACCGCCGACGAATATTCGATGCCCTCAGGGCACGCTACCGCTGCGTTTGCGATCGCGACAGCTTTGACTCTCCGCTATCCCAAACCTTATGTTTATATTCCGGCTTATGCTTGGGCTGCATTTGTCGGGTACGGAAGAATTTATATGGGCTTGCATTATCCGAGCGACGTCTTAGCCGGTGCAATTCTGGGAAGCGCATCTGCGTTTGCGATTCATCTTATCAGCCCTCAATTGACGAAATGGCGCAAAGAAATTCTCGGGGACGATCTTGGTGTGCAATTCAGCGCATCGCCTGTTCCGACATTTGTCAACTTGAGAATCAATTTCTGAAAATTATGCTCCAATCAATTCCCCGTAGCGTCAAAATAATTCTTGCTTATATTTTAATTTGCATCATCTGGGGAACAACATGGCTCGCGATTAAGTTTGCAATTGCTACTCTGCCGCCATTCTTCAGTGCCGGAATAAGATTTACATTTGCGTCGCTGCTCATTTTTCTCATTCTAAAAATACGAAGGTACAAGTTTCACTTCGAACTTAAACAGGTCATCTTCCTTTTGTTAGTTGGCCTCGGTTCGTTTAGTGTGCCATACGGTTTGGTTTACTGGGCTGAGGGGAGAATAACTTCCGGCTTGACGGCTACAACCTTTGCGGTGATGCCTTTCTTTGCCGCGATATTGTCGAGACTTTTCTTGAAGAATGACGATCTTTCTTTTGGGAAGATATTCGGAATTATTCTCGGATTCGTCGGCTTACTTGTAATCTTCTGGGGAGACTTGAGATTCGGTTCGATCTATTCTGTGCAAGGAATTATTGCAGTGGTTGTGAGCACAATTACTAATGCTGCAGTTGCCGTCGGCGTAAAAAAATTTGGAAAGGAAATCGATCCTGTTTTCATCAACCTTATCCCGATGCTGCTTGGTGCAGTTACGCTTTTGTTGACAAGTGTTTTCGTCGAAAGCTGGAAAAATTTGGAATTCAATGTCTCAACGATTACTGCCATTCTTTACCTGGCAATATTCGGTTCGGTTGTCGCATTCACGCTTTATTTTTATTTGCTCAAGCATATCAGCGTCGTGCTTCTTTCGATGACTTCATTCATAACCCCTGTTTTAGCATTGACCGCCGGCAGCGTGGTTCTCGGAGAAAAATTCCCATCTGGAACACTTTTGGGTGCTGCCTTGATCTTGTTGGGGATTGTTATCTTGAATTTATTTGGCAAAAGCCGCGTGAAGCCGGAAGAAGTTGTATCGGCGCAAAAGGAAGTCTCCATAAAATGAAGTTGTGGCTTCTCATTTTCTTTTTTTTGCCGACCTGCTCTTTCGCTCAAGAAGGGAACAGAAGGCAGGACTCAGGTCATCTTGAAAAAACAGCAAACGAAATGCGGGTGAGTTATTCGGCACACCACTCCTACGATGTGGTAGAATACACACTCTTTATGGATTGGTACAGTATTCTTGCCGGATCATCGAATTCATATTCAGGGATCATGCAGATCAAATTCTGCCCCGATCTTGTCAGCCCGCTCACCGAAATAAATATCGACAATGACACGACATACTTGCACGTAGATTCCGCTTTTGCGAACGGTGAAATGCTCCAACTCAGTATTGTTGACACGGAATTGGATATAACGTTAGATAAACAATATCTGGCAGGAGACACGGGAATTGTGACGTTGTATTATCACGTCGTTGATCATCCCGCAAATCAGCAGAAAGGTTTCTATTATTATTACGCGGGTGAGCAGCCGACATCGGGGTACACCGTCCCGCACACGATTGCTTATACCATGAGCGAGCCGAGTGACGCTCATGACTGGATGCCATGCTATGACGACCCTTCTGACAAAGCGCTTTGTGAAATTTCCACCCGTGTTCCGAACGGCTACGTAGCCGCATCGAACGGCACTCTCGTAAGCAAAGTCGATAACCATGATGGGAGCACAACTTTTAATTGGAGCGAGGATTATCCAATCGCAACGTACCTTATGTGCACAACCGCCGCGCAATTCGCCGTCGTGCAGAGAAGCTATACAAAAAGTGACGGGAGCACTATTCCTATCCAATATTATATCTATCCAGAAGATTCCTCTGGCGCTGTCTCGAACTCCGAGTGCGATATTGATACTGTCGCCTCGATGATAAAATTTTATGAATCGCTTTATGGTACATTTCCTTTTGACAAATACGGCATGACCGGCATAGAGCCCTTTGCATATGGCGGTATGGAACATCAAACCATTACCACGCTGAAACGTAGTTATGAATTCAGCCGCCGCGTCGTGGCTCATGAGCTTGCGCATCAATGGTGGGGCGACATGGTTACCCTTGGGACATGGAATGATATTTGGTTGAACGAAAGTTTTGCGACCTATTCTGAATTGATGCAGCTTCAGTTTCAAAGCCAGTCGAGCTTTGAGAACGAGATGCAATATTATGAAAGCCAATATTTTCTCGAATACAATCAAGTGCAATATGCCATTTACGCGCCGCCACCTGGTTATATATTCGGTCTCGCTGAATATTACAAAGGCGCATGGGTACTCGACATGTTGAGAAACATCGTCGGCGATTCAACATTCTTCGCAATATTCAGGGCGTATCGTTCTGATTTCCAATTTAGGAATGCAGTTACCACGGACTTCGTAAATGTTGTTAACCAGGTGACTCATTCGGACATGAGCTGGTATTTCAATGAATGGATTTTTCAGCCGGGATTTCCCGTATGTTCTTACATTTACAGAAAAGAGGGAACTTCACTCGTATTTTATTTGAAGCAAGAGCAAACTAATGCACCGATTTTTAAAATGCCGGTTGAGTTCGCAGTTTATTTTCAAGGGCAGAAAACGGTCGGAAGTTTTGTTGATTCAACTACGACACAAACATTTACTATCGAATTTCCAAGCCCACCCGATTCTGTAATCTTTGATCCTGATGACAAAATCATCAAGCAGATGGTAACATGGAGCGATACCACGGTGCCTTATTCGTCAGTGTCACTTAATAATTTTCCAAATCCTTTTAATTCCAGCACTCAGATTACTTACACGATACCAGCTGGAAGTAAAGTCAGCTTTGAAATATTCGACGTGCTTGGCAGAAAAGTCAAAACTTTCGACGAAGGTTATCTAGAAGCCAACACATATGGTGTTAGATTTGATGCGCATGATCTTGCGAGCGGAGTTTATATTTGCAGGATGACGACCGCTTTCGGGAATAAAGTAATAAAACTTCTGTTGGAGAAATGATCCGACAAAGTTTGTCCGCATTCTTAAAATGATTCGG
>JBAPNE010000106.1:0-5839 GCA_049278975.1 Candidatus Kryptoniota bacterium | reverse complement strand
TCCATAATATGGCTGCACGAAGTCGCTGAATTCCTCTCCCCTGTCAACTTTGGCTGCGAGCTCCATGCTGTTGGCGTAAAACTTTTTTGCAATCGCGCTGTTATCACCAAAAAACTTCTCGATTATTCTATAAGCGGCAGTCATAAGATAATACGGCTCGCCGTAAATTTTGTAATCGACTTTTTTTGATTCGAGAGCGTCCCAAATGTATGCCTTCGAGAAAACTGCGGGCACTGTGCCGAACGGGTAGCCATTGTACCTGCCGGAGTATTCTGCGTTTCCGAGCCACTCGAGAAACGGACTCGCATATCCGCTGGTAGTGAAGCTGTGCCCCAGCACGCTTATCTCGCCGTCTGCGTAATAGTTGTCGAGTGTTACAAAATCCGTGGCGACCTTGTGAACGTTTGGGGTAATGCCTTTTCCAAAAAGTGTCAGACTCGAATCGCCGTTTCCTCTCCCGAGATCGCCAAGTACTTGGTCGTAAGAACGATTTTCTTTGATAATGTAGAAAACATGTTTAATCGGGGTCTTCAATCCTCTCCGAACATTATGAATCGGAGAGCCATCTTCGACTTCATTCGTCCATTTTCTAAAATTCTTCTCAATCGAATTTTCCGGGACAATTCCAGCGGCGCCTTTCAGCAGGGTCAGTACATAATCAGGGCCGCCTTTGCCCGTAAGAGGCTGCGGGCCATTCGGATTTGGGCGCTTTGGAATTATTCCCTTCGCACTGAGATAGAATAAATTTCCACCGCCTGAGAGAACTTTTGTTGTGTACCACCCTGTCGGAATGTAGCCGAGAAGTTTTGCGCTTTTCAGATGAAAGATTGCAACCGCGTTGAGCGTTGCCTCACTCACATAGAGTTTGCCACCGTTGACGGCGCACGAAGTCGGCGACACTCCGGACCCGTATCCTTTTTTTCCGACAAAAATTTTTCGGAGTATCTTGTCGGTTTTTGTATCCAGCACGGAGATATCATCGGAGGTCGTATTCACGATATAAATATAATTTTCGATGACTGTCATGTTTGCGGGTGCAGTGCCAGTACCTAACGATTTTAATTCTTTGAGATGCGAGTCGAAGATTTTAATTTTGTTCTCTCCCAGCATTGTCGCATAAAATTTCCCATTGACAAACTCGACGGCATACGGAAAATATCCCACAACTTTTTCATTGTCGATTTTTCCGTTCCGCAAATTGAGTGTCGCAATTTTTCCTTCCCCGTAATGACCGGCCGAATCGTCGGCTACAAGATAAACAACCGCGAGATGTTCCGAATCAATAGGCGCAAGCCCGGCAGGGTAACCGCCGACTTTATACTCACGCTCGAAATTGAAGCTTTTGTTTATCATGTACACTTTGGAATCGAATCCACCGCTGACGTATAGGTTTCCATCCAACCCGATCTTTGCGCTTGGGAACATTGAATGTACCGTGTCGATTTTTATAACCTCGCCGCTTTCCGGGTCAATCACGGAAATTTGCTGAGGTTCGCCGCTGTAGTAGCCGTTATTCAGCACAACGAGCTTGCCGTTATAAACGATCGCTTCATACGGCAGGCGCCCGACTTCAACCTGTTTACCGGCAGGATCGATTTTCCATCCGGTCGGAATCTCGACCTGGTTCGACATCATGGCACGCGATATTTTCTGAGCATCTGCAACATAAGCCTCGACGGATTCGTACGGAGTCCCTTTTGCAAATTCCCACAACTGACGATTAAGAACTTGCTCGCTTCCCGGTTCATCGAATTCCATGTCGTTTTTGTCTCCACGATCTGGATCTTTGACCTGCGCGCGACCGACGCCGACAATAACGAACATGAACGAGCACAAAGCAAGAATAAGATTGCAGTTTCTCTTGATCATTCCCAGTCTCCGTTTACATTCTTGTCCCACTTCACAGCAATGTTATCCGCTTTTCATTTAGTCTGAGTTATAAAGAAATTAATTCTATGTTAAAGAATGCGGATCATCAAAATTCGTTTAATTAGATATAGCTGGAGGGCGGCTCACGACGCCCTCCTGAAAAATCACATCGCCGCTTTAGGCGGCGCCGGTTGATCCGGCGAGCCAGCGTTGCGAATTGGATAATAAATCAAAACTAACGCGAGAAGCAAAAATACGAGCAAGCTGATTCCAAAACTCGGAACTGCGAAAATCGAAATCCACTTTATGTTGTAGAATGCGAGTGCGGCAAAGACGAGCCCGGTTAAAGCCTCGCCTGCGATGAGGCCGGAAGAAATCAGTATTCCCGTGTTTTCGACGCGTCCTGTCTGTGCTTCATTGAATTTCCGCGCCTTCGCAACCATGTCCACGATACCGCGAACAAGCCCTCCGACGAATATCGCCGCCACGGTTCCGAAGGGCAAATACATCCCGACGAATACGAGCATCGGGCTTCGCACGCCGCTGATGATGAATCCGAAAGCCATCAATATTCCGACGATGATAAGAGGCCATGCCATGTGTCCCCCGACAATTCCTTGTGCCAGCGCAGCCATCATACCGGCTTGCGGCGCCGGAAGATTTCGTCCACCGAATCCCGTGCCCCCCTGGTTAATGTCGCCTTGATTCAAAATCATCAGAGGAACAAACATAACCGCCGCCCCGACGAGCACACCGATCAGATCGCCGACCTGCATCTTCCACGGTGTACCACCAAGGATGTGTCCGACTTTCAAATCCTGGAGCATCTCACCGGCAACTGCGGCGGCTACGCAAACGACCGCGGCAACTCCGAGAACTGCCGCGACTCCAGCAATACCGGTTTGCCCGAGTAACACCATGAGGATCGCGGCGATCAGCAATGTGGAAATAGTCAACCCGCTTACAGGATTGTTGCTTGAACCGATTATACCGACCAAATATCCCGAAACTGCGGCAAAGAAAAATCCAGTAACCAGCATGACAACTGTTGCGGTGAGCGCGGCGGAAACATTTTGTGCGAAATAATTGTAAATGAAAAATGTTGCGATTCCCGCGAGAAGAATTCCACCACCCACATATCTGAAATCCATGTCGCGCTCCGTTCTGATTTCAACCTTTCCACCTGCAGCAGACTTCTTGACATCTGAAATCGCCCGGCCGATGCCGACTGCCAGACTTGTTCTCATTTTATAAAGCGTGTATGCCGCGCTAAAAAGCATTCCGCCGATTGCGATCGGACGAACGAGTGTTAACCAAACCGAATAGCTGAGTGCAATCCATGCGTCTTGCGGAGCGTTGGCAGGAAGTGCAGTTGGTCCGACAAAATAAAGAAGAAGCGGAACAAAAAGTCCCCAGCTTAAGAGTCCGCCGCTGAAGTTCAGCGCGGAGAGTCTCGGCCCAATAATGTAGCCGACACCGACATAAGCTGGGCTGACACCCGGAGTCGTGATGAGCGCGCCACCACCGGATTGAACTGCAGAGGTTCCTGTTCCATTCTTAAGAGACAATGAAAGCGGAGTGAACTTAATAAATCTTTCCCATGCCGCAGCAAAGAAGTTGAGCTGCCCGAGAGATTGAATCACGGCTCCGAGCCCCATGGCACTGAAGAGATACTTCGCGCCGGTTCCACCGCTTCGACCGGCTTTGTGAATTTCTGATGCTGCCACAGATTCCGGGAAGGGGAGCTCACGGTCTTCGACCATGACACGCCTCAGAACCGTGACAAACAAAATTCCGACGACACTTCCGACGAACATAATCGAAGTCGCTTCTAAATAGTGTGTGCTGTCGAACTGCTTCCAAATACCGGCGATATAAAATGCGGGAATCGTAAACACTGCGCCCGCCGCAATTGATTCGCCGATCGCGCCGACGGTTCTGGCAAAATTTTCTTCAAGCAGGCTGCCTTTCATTATTCTTAGCACTGCCATTCCGATGACGGCCGCGGGATAAGTTGCGGCGATAGTCATTCCGGCTTTCAAACCCAGATAAGCGTTCGCCGCGCCGAGTATGACACACATTACCAAGCCGAGCAGCAGCGCCCTAATAGTGAATTCCTTCATCGTGGTTTCGGCAGGCACATAAGTCGAAGATCCCGTGTGCGGGGACTGCGTGCTCGAAGTTGTTCGGACTTCCTCAGCCATGAGTAACTCCTTTTTTAGTTGCATGGACCTAACAGGTTTTCAAAACCTGTTAGGTTTGATTTTTTAGTTAAGAAAAAAACTGTTTGCCCCTTCAATAGGTTTTTCTGAATTACAGGATTTTCCGGACTACTATATTCAGATTTCATTTTGTTCGTGAATATAAAAGCAATGACTCGGAATTTCAATCAACGATCCCGTTTGCGGGGCGGCAGCATTTTTAGTCATACCTAATAACTAACTTTGGAAGTTTGAGCCATGGATTTTATTTTACTTATCAAGCGATGGAAAAGGGATACAGGATCCGTCATTTTTCTCTTACAGAAATCAAAAGGAATTAACATGACAAAAATTAAATTCGGGACCGACGGCTGGCGCGGAGTCATTGCACAGGATTATACTTTCGATAACGTTTCGAAGGTTGCCCTCGCCACAGCAAAGTTTTACAAAAGACATAAAAAGGCAAAGAACGGAATTTTAATCGGATATGATACACGGTTCGAGTCGCAAGAATTCGCGGAAAGAGCAGCGCAGGTAATCGCGAACGCCGGCTTGAAAGTAATACTTTCCGACGGATATTGCCCGACTCCGGCGCTCTCACTGGCTATCCCGAAATTCGACGCGGCAGGCGGAGTCGTCATAACCGCGAGCCATAACCCGGCTAGATACAACGGCTTCAAGTTGAAAGCAGATTTCGGAGGACCGGAAGAAGTCGAATATGTTGCGAAGATTGAGAAAGATGCAAATAAAATTTCACAAAAGTCGGTTGACTCTATCAAGAAAAGTTTCGACGACCTGACTAAGAAAGGCCTGATTAAGAAAGCCGATCTTCGGCAGATTTATATAGATGATTTAAAAAAGAAAATCGACATTACGGCGATCAAAAGTGCGCGATTGAGAATTGCCCATGATGCAATGTACGGCGCGGGGCAGGGAATTTTAAAGCATCTCATCGAAGATGCCGTTGTGATTCATAATGAATTCAATCCATCTTTCGGCGGCGAACATCCGGAGCCAATCGCGATGCACCTCGGAGAGCTGATGAAGTTTGTGCCGCAGGGAAATTATAGTGTCGGACTCGCAACAGACGGCGACGCAGACAGAATCGGAACGGTCGACGAGAATGGGAACTTCGTTGGCCCGCAGGAAGTCTATGCTTTGCTCTTAAAATATCTCTATGAAACAAAAGGACTTCGCGGTGAAGTTGTAAAGACAGTTTCGGTTGGCGATATGCCGGACATTCTCGCAAGGCAGTACGGGTTAACATTGACGGAATTGCCAGTTGGATTTAAGCACGTAGCATCGGTTATGATCAGCCGGGACGTTTTAATCGGCGGCGAAGAAAGCGGCGGGGTCGGACTGAAGGGGCACATACCGGAACGAGACGGTTTGTTTCTCGGACTAACAATCTGCGAGATGATGGTCAAACGCGGAAAAACGCTCGGCCAGCTCACGCAAGAATTATTCGATCAAGTTGGACCTCACATTTACAGAAGAATCGATGTCCACACGACCGAGCAATACAAACAAAAAGTTCTCGGAAAACTGAAGAAGGGTTTGAAAGAAGTTGCAGGGCACAAGATCGACCACGTTCTGACAATCGATGGATACAAATATTTCTTTACCGACGGCGGATGGATGCTGGTTCGCGCTTCCGGGACAGAGCCGCTTATCCGTTATTACTGTGAAGCGGAATCCAAAGAGAAAGTCGATAAAATACTCGAGGCCATAACGCATTTATAAATTTCTGCACTATCTTTCACCAAGGA
>JBAPNE010000105.1:0-10740 GCA_049278975.1 Candidatus Kryptoniota bacterium | reverse complement strand
CCGGTACAAGAATTCTCAGGATACGCCGCAAGTGAAGCCAAGCAGTGGCCCGGCATTTCAATCTCCGGCACAACCGTTATATATCTGCCTTGTGCATATGAAACAATCTCTTTGATATCTTTCTGCGTGTAGAATCCACCGTAAGTCGTACTATCGGGGCCCTTGCGCCATGCGCCTATCTGCGTAAGCTTTGGATATTTCTTGATCTCGATTCGCCAGCCCTGGTCGTCAGTCAGGTGCCAGTGGAACACGTTGAATTTATAGTAGGCAAGAAGGTCTATGTAACGCTTGATGAAATCCTTCGTCACAAAATGGCGGCAGCAATCTAAGTTCAATCCGCGCCATCCGAACCTCGGAAAGTCTGAGATCGTGCAGCAAGAGATGCTATATATTTTTTGTTTTCCCCCGGAATCCGAGACTGGAAAAAGCTGAAGCAATGTTTGAATACCTCTAAAGAGTCCCGCCTCGGTTCTGGCCTTGAGGGCAATCCGTTTTGGAGAAATGTCGATCATATAAGCTTCTGGATTCGACGAGACATCAACGGAATCCAGACCCAGTGAAATAATATTTGATTTTTGCGGTTCCCGCTGAGTGCTTACACTTGGCGATATTTTCGTGAATACTTTTAGCTGTTGCGACAAATAGCCCGCGAGTGTTCCCCTACGTTCGTCGCTGTTTATCGTGGTGGCGCTCGAGAAATTAAACGCGCCATTCTTGTAAACGATCGAGTCCGGTTTTGGTATTACGTTTATCGGCGTTTGGGCAAAGCTCTTTGCTAAATAAGCGGCAGCAACAAGAAAAAAGATGGAACAGATTTCCTTCATTTAATTACGCCACACCCTCTGACGTTTAGTCTTTAGACTTTAATGAACCATTTCATTCGATACATTCCCCATACTACTGCATACATACAGAGCACCCACAGAATGGCAAAACCCAGCGAAGCGTTTATTGGAGAGAAAAACGGATCAAAGAAGTGCCGCATAATCAAATCATGTAATGAAGTCCCGTTCCACGTTGCAAGCTCAAGTGCTCGATCAACAACACATGATAATATATAGACAAAGATTGCGTTCATACCGTACACAATAAATGGATGCGCCCATTTTTTTATTCCCTGAGCGTCAATTAAGAAATAGAAAATCCCGAACACGGATAATGACCAACCGTTCATGAAAATGACATACGAAACTGTCCACAACTTTTTATTAATCGGCATCCACATGTCAAGTATGACGCCAAGAAGCAAGAACCCGGCACCGAACACAAACATCCACGCACTCTTTTCTGTTTTTGTATGCTGCGACGACCGCAGATATCTTCCTGTTAAAATACCGAGCAATGTCGTTGCAATAGCGGGAATGGTACTAATAACACCCTCCGGGTCCCACGTCTTTGTTTCGCCCCACATATGCCCACGCAGAAGTATTGAATCAATATAGGCTGCAAAATTCCTTCCCTTCTCAAAAAGTCCTGCTCCGATTCCAGGCACAGGGATATAAAACATCATCAATGAGTATGAAACAAATAATGTGCAGATTGCAATGATCTGGCCGCGCACGTTAGTGGTCAGAAAGATGATTGAAGCAATCAGATAACAAATAGCGATCCTCTGAAGCACCCCTGGAATGCGAAGTGTTGCCCAGGTGAAGTTGTCATGCCATAGCAGCCCGAATGGAAAGCCGGAATAAAATATCCCTAATGCGAAAATAATTAATGAACGCCGAAGGACGCTGTACATAAGCTTCTGTTTGGAATCGCCTCGTTCTGTCCGTGAAGCGAAAGAGAATGTCATGGCGACGCCGACGATCCAGAGAAAGAATGGAAAAATCCAATCTGTAAATGTCCAGCCATTCCAATCCGCATGGTCAAGTTGTGGATAAATATGTGACCATGATCCCGGATCATTTACGAGAATCATCGCGGCAATGGTAAAACCTCGGAAAGCATCGAGTGATTGAAGACGTTCTGATTTCATTATAGACCTTTTGCTAACAGTTGTACATATTGTGAAATGAAAAAATGATAGTGCGGAACAGGTGAACAAGTCCTTGTTGCCATAAAATTTAAGTGATAGTCAGTAATATTACAATTGAGTTAACTTACATAGGAAATCATCACATCACAAAATAAGAAAGGGCATCACGCAATGCCCTTTCTTTTGGCTGAACCGATTACGACTCGCCAAGCGGCTAGTCGTAACGGGAAAGAGAGTAGTATGAGCATCTCCATACTCATACTATCTTTAAATGCTCAGTAACTGCGGCCCACTTCAAGGGTGAACTGCAGTTGTAGGATTAATTCAATGAGGCTGATGCAGGTGCCTTGTTAGCGGCGTCGGCTCCCATTCCAGCTTTTTTCGGCTCGTACTCTTTCGCAAGCTGCTCGTACATCTTCCATCTTTCGTTCACATCCTCCTGGGCAAGCTTCATCAGAAATTCCGCTCTCTCAGGATTGGTCTTCTTCAGACTGTTGAACCTGTTCTCGAGCGAAGTGAATTCACTCACCGAACCTTTAGGAGCTTTCGAGTCAAGCCTAAACGGATTCTTGCCGTCTCCAACCATTCGCGGATCAAATCTGAATAACGGCCAGTAACCGGTCTCAACTGCCACCTTCTGATCGTGTGAACCTAACGACATCTCGATACCGTGCTCTATACAATGAGCGTAAGCAATAATTATGGATGGACCATCATACGACTCAGCTTCGAGAAATGCGCGGACTGTTTGTGCATCATTGGCTCCCATCGCAATGCGGGCAACATAGACGTTGCCATACATCATCGCCATCAACGACAAATCTTTCTTGCGCGTTGGCTTTCCTGCGGCAGCAAACTTCGCAACCGCTCCGCGCGACGTTGACTTCGACATTTGCCCACCTGTGTTCGAATAAACTTCAGTATCCAAAACAAGTATGTTCACATTTTTACCGGATGCGATAACGTGATCGAGTCCACCATATCCGATGTCATACGCCCAGCCGTCTCCGCCGAAAATCCAGACGCTTCGTTTCACCAAATTGTCAGCGACGTTCATCAGGCTCTTTGCTTCGGGTAAATCAATTGATGCAATTTTCTCTTTCAGGATTTTCGCTCTTTCTCGCTGTTCGTATATCCCTGCTTCGTCGTTTTGTTTGGCTTCGATCAATTCTTTCGCCAGTTGTTCACCGATTTGAGGCGCAAGTTTCTGAACGAGCTCCCTTGCGATTTCAGTCTGCTTGTCAACTGCAAGTCTCATCCCGAGCCCAAACTCCGCGTTATCTTCGAAGAGTGAATTCGACCATGCCGGTCCACGACCATCACGGTTGACTGTGTAAGGTGTCGTCGGAAGGTTTCCGCCATAAATTGACGAGCATCCTGTCGCATTGGCAATAAGCATCCGATCGCCGAACATCTGAGTAACAAGTTTCACATAAGGTGTTTCACCGCAGCCGGAACATGCGCCTGAATATTCAAATAGTGGTTGCAGGAATTGTGAATCCTTTACGTTGTCGAGTTTTATGTTCCTGCGGTCAACCTCAGGAATATTCAAGAAGAAATCGTAATTCATCTTCTCAGCTTCGCGCAGCGCTGGCTGTGGCTTCATGTTAATTGCCTTGACATTCGGATCTTTTTTGCTTTTTGCGGGACAGAACTCGACGCACAATCCACAGCCTGTGCAGTCTTCAGGAGCCACTTGCAAAGAATACTTCATGCCTTTGTGTTCGGCACTCTTGAAATCGACCGCCTTGAACGTGGCAGGCGCATTCGCTAATTCAGATGGCAAATATACTTTAGCACGAATGCTCGCATGAGGACAAATCACGACGCACTTATTGCATTGGATACAAATCTCCGTTTCTAAAACCGGAATTTCGAGAGCGATGTTTCGCTTTTCCCATTGTGCTGTGGCGGTCGGAAACGTTCCATCAATCGGCATCGCGCTGACCGGCAGCGAATCGCCTTTGCCTGCGATCATCGGAGCTGTAACTTTTCTAACATAGACCGGCGCCCGATCGGAAACCACGGGCGGCATTTCAATCATGCTCGTAACTTTGTCAGGAACTTTGACTTCGAATAAATTTGCGAGAGTTCCGTCGACAGCTTTGAAGTTTTGCTCCACGACCTGATCGCCTTTTCTGCCGTAGGTTTTCTTTATCGACTTTTTGATTTGTTCAATCGCCTGTTCACGTTGAAGTACTCCGGAAATCGCAAAGAAGCAAGTCTGCATTATCGTGTTGATCCTGCTCCCCATGTTCGTTTCCCGTGCCACTTTATATCCGTCGATCACGTAGAACTTCAAATGTTTATCGATGATTTGTTTTTGTATATGTCTTGGGAGCTTGTCCCAAACTTTGTCCGGTCCGTAAATGCTATTCAGCAAGAATACTGCGCCCGGGGCGGCTTTCTCGAGTACGTCGAACTTCTCAAGGAAAAACCATTGATGACACGCAACAAAGTTTGCTCTGTTTATCAAATAAGTAGAATGGATCGGCTTCGGCCCAAAACGAAGATGAGAAACTGTGGTTGAGCCGGATTTCTTGGAATCGTAAACGAAATATCCCTGAGCGTTGAAATCGGTTTCAGTACCTATAATCTTGATCGTGTTTTTGTTAGCACCGACGGTTCCATCAGCGCCGAGTCCGTAAAATACTCCGCGGACAACTTCGGCAGGCTCAATGTCGAATGAAGCGTCGTAATCCAAACTCGTGTTCGTGACATCATCCATGATACCGACGGTGAAATGATTTTTCGGCTTGCCTTTCTTCATTTCGTCGAAGACAGCTTTTACCATTGCAGGAGTAAATTCCTTGGATGACAAGCCATATCTGCCGCCTATGACTCTGGGGAGCGATTTCATGGCTAACTGTCCCGATGAGCTTGCTTCAGTTAATGCGGTTATAACATCGGTATATACTGGTTCGCCGGTTGCGCCCGGTTCTTTCGTGCGGTCGAGGACTGCAATGCTCTTCGTGGTCTTTGGTAACGCATCCACAAATGCCTCAACTGAGAACGGCCTGAATAATCTTACTTTCACAATTCCGACCTTCTCTCCCTTGGCATTCAAATACTCGGCAGTTTCGTGCGCGGTCTCAGCACCGGAGCCCATTATTACAATCACTCGTTCCGCATCCGGTGAACCGACATACTGGAACAGCTTGTATTCGCGTCCGACAACCTCCGCAAACTTGTCCATGACCTTTTGCACAACAGCAGGGCAGTTTGCGTAAAAACCGTTTACCGTCTCGCGCGCCTGGAAAAACACATCGGGATTTTGTGCGGAACCGCGGAGTACCGGATGCTCCGGCGAAAGCGCGCGTTCGCGGTGCTTGCGAACAAGGTCATCACTAATCAACGCTCGCATTTGGCCGTCGGTCAACTGTTGTATTTTCGAAACTTCATGCGAAGTTCTAAAACCGTCGAAGAAATGCAAGAATGGTATGCGGGCTTCGAGGGTCGCCGCTTGAGCCATCAAAGCAAAATCATTTACCTCCTGAACGGAATTCGATACCAGCATACCGAAGCCTGTTGCTCTTGCAGCCATAACGTCGCTGTGGTCGCCGAATATCGAGAGAGCATGAGCCGCAACTGTACGCGCCGCAATGTGGAACACTGTCGATGTTAATTCGCCGGCAATCTTGAACATGTTTGGGATCATCAGCAGCAAACCCTGCGATGATGTAAATGTCGTCGTGAGAGCACCGGCTTGAAGTGCACCATGGACCGCACCGGACGCACCGCCTTCACTTTGCATCTCCGCAACAAGCGGGATTGTTCCCCACAGGTTCGGCCTGGTTTGCGCCGACCACTCATCCGACCATTCGCCCATCGGAGATGATGGTGTGATTGGATAAATTGCTATTACCTCATTGAGCTTGTGAGCCACATAAGCAGCCGCCTCATTACCGTCAATTGTTACTACATTACCTGAGAGTGACTGTTTGTCAACATTCCCGGTTTTATTCTCTTCAGCCATTTTTAAATTCTTTCCCTTCAAAGTACAGATGATATAAAGATTTGATTGCTCCATTTTCTGCAATTTGAATGCCACGAAGGTTGTGCCGTTACTTCTTTTATTTCAACGAGTTACAGCAACAACAACCGTAAGAAATAGAACAACAGGTGGCATTCTACCCCAGACGAGCGAAAAAGGAAATCGCCTTTGAATTTTGAAAAAAGAAGGCAGCTCCGCCCCTCTCGTTGGAGCTACCTTCAGGATCTTAATGCGCTTCTAACTTATTTACACGAGCGCTACGTGATACTATTTCATGAGCAACATTTTCTGCGTCTGGAAAATTGCTTTACCACCATCACTAGGTTGCACAACAAGACGCAAGAAATAAATACCGCTGGAGAGGTGTGAGCCATCAAACCTTGCAGAATAATATCCCGCTTCCACTGTTCCATCGACAAGTGTGGTTACCTCACGACCAAGTATATCATACACTTTCAGTACAACATAACTATCCTTTGGAAGCTGGTAATTAATATTCGTCGTCGGATTAAACGGATTAGGATAACTTTGTGTCAATGCCGTTTCGCTCGGTACTTCAGCCAAAGTCTTATCTCTTACACTTGTCTGCATGGCGAATGAAGCTATAACAGCTGGCCCGGCCGCACCTGTCGTGAAAGACCATGTTGCCGATGTTGCTGATCCTCCTGCATTAATCGCAGTTACGTTCCATTGTATCTTCGTGCCTGCTGGAAGATTGCTCACGGTATATGATGTGCCGCTAACTGTAAAACTATTCTGTCCACTTACATAAAGGGTGTAGGACGTTGCACCCGCCGAAGCATTCCATGTCAAGGTCGGTGTCCTCGAGACTCCCGTCGCTCCATTGGCAGGCGATACGAGTACCGGGGGTGCAATCCACACCGTAATGGGCTGTGTGTCAGACTCACCCATGCAATAGAAAGGGGCGCCGGGATAATCTGAGTACGCACCTATTCTGTACGTTGCAGGGAGTGAGGCGGCGGCATTTGTATCGGTGTAGGAAGTGGTAGTAGGATAGGCAATCACACTCCACCCATTCTTGTACACAATGAAATGGGAAATCGGTGCTTTCGGATTTTCACTCCAACTCAAAACAATGTTTCGCCCGACGATGTTTACGGAGAAATTCGTCGGGGCGGGTGGGGGATTATTACCTCCGTTATTAATAGCTGTAATAGTGCCACCGCCATATATAGATATTGCGCCCTGTATTGCTGTTGCGTCCAAAGTATGATTTGAGACTGTGTAACGACCGTACATCGTTTTCGAATTGTCATCCGTTCCAAACATATCAGCTAAACCCACCCAATGCCCAAATTCATGTGCCATAACAGTTTGAAGGTCATAACCATTTGGACTATCAAAATTTGCGGACATGTCCAGTGTCGTCCAACAAGTTGTAATTTTACCACTATCTTCATTTACGGTCGTAAATGCTTTTGAACCACTTGCAACTTGGCCAAACGTGACATAGTATTGACTGGACTGGACATTACAGATATTAAACTTTGCGATGGTTTTTGACGACAACCATAGATTCGACGCGGCCACTATAGCTGCTTGCAGAATGGAATCCGGTGTTGTACCCTCATAATTACCTAAATTTGTTATTTGGTAATCCGCTTCTGTGGATGTGGTGGTCCAATCCGTAGCTTCGTAGCTCCATGAAACATCGAGTGCGGATGTGGAGCTTGAGGGGCTGTGCGCTCCCGCGTCACTTTTGACAGTTACGGGGCCGCTGCTTGCATAATCCGGGACATAACAATCTATTTCTGTATCCGTCCAATCCATGATAAGATCCGCGACGACAGTCATCCCTAATGTAGGATCGCCGCGATAGAAAGTAACAGATCCGTTGCCTTGGCTATTACCAAAATAATTCCCAACAATTCTTACTTCTTGACTTTTGAAATTGTTATCGTCAGCCGGAATATTTTGTGGAGTAATACTTATAATTTGAGGCGTTAGAGAAATGGTAAAAGACCACTTGGATGAAAAATCACCTTCTCCATCTGTATCGCTAATCGATGCTACACGCCAATAGTAGGTGTACCCATCATTGAGATTGTAAGTAATAGAAGTGCTGCTTGGGTAATCATCTTCTACTATATATTGGCTTTCAAAGCTCGGGTCGGTCGCCACTTCTATCTCGTAATCGTCCGCGCCTGAGACAGACTCCCAATCAAACTCTACAGATGTAGTCGTCAAAGTCGCCCCATCGGCTGGCGAAGATAGTGCCGGGGGAGGCGGCGCCTGAGAGTAAGCCGTCCTTTGAGAAAGCAGGCAGAGTGCAACAAATACCATCAAGCAAGATATTCGCTTCATTTCACACCTCCCTTGGTGGTGTCTGCGTGTGCTCGCCTCATCTGTTCTAACATTGCGCGATGGTGCAAGTGGACGCTGTCGGAATTCCATAATCCATTTTTCCATCTAAGACGTTCTTCATCAGCCATCTTCAACATGTGTATGTATTTGGGGTACGCCGTTGTATCGGTGACAGCTTGTTTTACAATCTTGATGTAGTTCCCGGGATCTACTTGCCAAGTTCCAACGTCGATCCCGCCACGTCTTCCGTTCTCCCCGCCAAAAATCGGAACTCTACCCTCATCAAGAATGTATGTGTTCGGCTCTTTGTTGCCGAGGAAAAAAATTGCTCTCAGATTTAAATTGTATATTGGTGCAATACTCACCATCACCACGTTATCACCAATCTTACCTCCTGGTACATAAAATGTGACTTCATTGCCCCTCATGGAGCCCTTAATCCAATGAAAAACCTTGAACGTTATCACTGTATAAATTTCTCTCCGGTTACCGAAATATAGATCATTTTTGAAATTGCGCCACTTCGATTCCATTGAAATAACTTGCGCATCCATGACCGTTTCCGAATTGTCCATCTTGTTCCGAAAACTTTTGACCAGTACTTCTTCACTCGTATCCTGTATGAAAGTCTGATTTTTGCCATTGCTGCCATTTACAAGTTGTTGAGAATAAGCCCTGCAAGGGAAAAGTATAAACAGCGTGAGAAATAATAGTAGAAGTTTTTTCATACATCCTCCTTATTGGATTTATGGTGATAATTCATAGAAGTAACACTAATAATAAAAAAATCTTTTAGGATGTGTTTCTATCTAAATAAGGTCATTAAGCATAGTCCGAACCGAATTTCACAGCGGGCACGCTTTTCATGATTTCCAAAGTTCACTAATCAGGCACCTGTGATATTAAATTATCTCATCCCGACTCAGTTTATCAAGCTTTATTATTTGTTCATATAGTTCAACTTTTTCCGTTGAAATCTTGGAACTCGATTTGAGTTTATAAGAGCGTTTTGTAAATTAATTAAAATGTGAATTGAACAAATGGAGGCTCAAAATGCAATTGGGAGAAGCGTTGAAGACTTTCAGAAAGGATTCCAATATGCTTCAAAAGCAAATGGCAGCTAAACTTGGAATAACAACAGAGTATTATAACAAGATCGAGAAGGAAAGCGTCGCTCCGTCAGGTAAGATGCTGGCAAAAATAATTGGCTTAACGAAGTTTTCCGTTGAGTTTCATTTGAAGAAACCAGGACTTCGATTTACTATTCCCCCGCTATGGTAAAAAATTTCCACGGAAGATCTTGAATTTCTAATCACCCATCAATGGATTAGCACCAGCTCCTCTTGTACTTTTCCGGTCACCATCGTTCCGAGTTACAGCCAGCGGGAAAGGAACGGACCATTCTAGAAAATCGAGCCGCCACTGGATGGTACAAACGCAAATGTAGGTTCACCCTGCGCATTCATTCCACTGAATGCCAGCAGTGAATAAGAAAGGGTTAAGAAAAGAGGTATCTCCTATATTTCTAACCGCACAAATGCAGCAATAAAAAAAATTGGACGGGATGCTATCCCGCCCAAAGTCATTTGTCTGTTCAACAAACCGACCTCCATAGTAATTCCTTTTGCAGTGCTTGCTATTTAGGTCATCTATTAAACCTCAGTAAAAACCAAGTGGAGAAAACTTATTTTGCTTCGCCGATTTTTAATTCCCAAACATTATTGTCCCGATTAATATCCGGCAGGACATGGTACGGATCAATTTCGATCTTCTCAATTTTTCCTTCATCATTGATCGGCAATACATAATTATTCCCATTGAACCATGCCTCGACAGGCAAATTGAAGCTGTCTGTTTTTGCATCCGCAAAAGTTACTTTAACTTCGCATGGCATGACAAGTCCGCGCTTGTTGGAAAGGTAAACCAGAGTTTTTGCTGAATCCGAAACGACGGAGTCTATCGCCTGATCAAGTACATCGGTTGAATAAAACCAGCCGCGCCAGAACCAGCTTAAATCTTCGCCGGAATAATCCTGGATGGTTCTGAAAAAATCCGCTGGCTTCGGATGCTTGAACGCCCATCTTTGTATGTACGCTTTGAAGCCGATGTCAAATCTCTGCGGACCTAAAATATAATCTCTCAATAAGTGCAAACCGAAACCCGTTTTGTAATATTCCAGAAATCCAAGATACTGAGGTTTTATATTGTCAGGATACGTCATGATTGGCTGACTGTTGAGCGGAGAATTCATCCTTTTAGCAATGGTATCCGCATTTTCAATTCGTAACAGAGATGCCTTGTCGCCATAATAATCAAGGTTCGAATAGTAATTAATGAAGGTATTAACTCCTTCATCCATCCACGCGTAGCGGCGCTCATCGCTGCCAACGGTCATCGGGAACCAGCCATGTCCGAACTCGTGATCGGTAACCGAATATAATCC
>JBAPNE010000104.1:0-9941 GCA_049278975.1 Candidatus Kryptoniota bacterium | reverse complement strand
AGGACAACGGTGGAGGTATTCCGCCGGAGTTAATGTCAAAAGTTTTTGAGCCTTTCTTTACAACGAAACCTTCAGGGAAAGGAACCGGACTCGGCTTGAGCGTTGTTTACGGGATAGTTCGTTCTCACAATGGATTTTTGAAGCTTTATAGTGAAGTAAAAAAAGGAACCGCATTCAGTATTTATCTTCCTCTCGCCGAGTTTTCCGAGAAAATAATTGCCGATACTGCGCCGGACGAGGTCAAAGAGGAAGCTCCGACATACGGCAGTAAAATTCTTTTTGTCGATGATGAGGTTGGAATAAGAGAAGCGGCTCAGTTTCTACTTGAGCAGATTGGATACGAAGTGATTACTGCGAAAGACGGCATAAGCGCGATCGAGATTTATAAAAAAGAGTGGAGAAAAATCAGTCTAGTTGTCCTCGACCTAAACATGCCGGAACTTTCGGGAAGAGAAGTCCTGGAGAATTTCACTATAATCAATCCAGATGTTCGCGTCCTGATCGCAACAGGGTACATTACCAAAGATGAAAGAACCGGCCTTAAGGGAATAGTTGAGGTTATCGAAAAGCCATTCGACTTCGACCAGCTTGCCGAGAAAGTCCGTAGTGCTCTGGCTAGTTCCCGTAATAGCAGATAACGCAGCGAAATTACTTTTCAGTACAGGAATGATTTTCTGTTTCCTTCCTGTTATCAAGGAGAAGTAGCGCGATGCCTCCTGACACTTCTTACTTTTAAGGGGAAAAATGATGATCACGAAAATTTTACGTACTGAGACAGAATAGCAGAACAAGTATTTAATCACCAGCTTGATTATATTTTAACAAATGAAAAATGAAATCGTGTCAGCTGTAGAAAAACTTAATTCCAGCCGTGAACAGGCGAAGAAGGTGCACGAATCCTGCGGGAAAGGATCGGATGTTTCCATTCTCCTCTCCAAAGCTGTGGATGAAGCAATCACTGCGGCAGTAAACGCGACTAGTAGTCAGCAAAATTTGGCTGCAGTTGCCGTTGGTGGCTATGGCAGAGCTGAATTATGTCCGCATTCTGATATCGATATTTTGTTTGTTGTGAATGACGGTGTTGAGTCAAGCTTTCTTGCTCAACGTGTGATGCATTTCCTTTGGGATATGGGTTTGAACACCGGTCATTCGGTCAGGAATATCGGGCAGATTTTAGAGACATATAAAAACGATCATGACAGTTGGGCCGCGACTCTCGAATATCGTTATGTTGCTGGAGACAAAAATATTTTTGCAAGTCTTGATTCAGCGATCCATGCCTTTGTGGTACAGACGACTGACAGGGCCTTCGTAAGTTCGACATTGGACGGAATAAGAGTCAGGCACAGCAAGTATGGCAAATCGACGTCGCTGTTAGAACCGAACGTAAAGAAAAGCGCAGGTGGGCTCAGGGACCTACACGCACTTTTGTGGATATATCGGGCGATGTACCCTGATTTCCTTCCGGGTCCTGGTAATTTAGCAGCGGAGTCTGAGGTTCCGTTCGTACAACCGGCAATTCTCGATTTTCTCCGACGGCTTCTTGAAAAGGTATTTATCAATCAGCTCCAATATAATCATACGAGTGACGCTTTTGAATTTATCTTGAAGACACGACAAAGTTTGCATTATCAATCATCAAGCCTCAATGATCTGCTTGATTTCGAGATACAGAAAAAGGTTGCCACGGAAATGGGGTACAACAACGCAGATCGTTCCAGAGGCGTCGAAGAGTTCATGCGAGATTATTACAGGCACGCAAGAAAAATATACAGGCTTAATCAGGTACTATCGGATAAAATGAGGGCGATATTGAAGCCGCGTGAAGCGAATATTGAGGTAAAATATTTAGATGACGATTATGCACTTGCCGACGACAAAATTTCTTTTCGGCGGGAAATTGGTAAGGACCCCGTAAGGCTTTTCAAAGCCTTCCAGCACAAAGTAGAGACGGGTCTTCATTTCGATGAGGATGTTCATGAGACTTTAGCGCAGGAGCTTGATAATTTCAGTGACGTCAATTTCATAAAATCACGGGAAGCCGCAGAGGTTTTTAAGTTAATTTTACTTTCAGGAAAAAATGTTGCCTTTACCCTCAGGTCGATGAACGAGCTCGGCATACTTGGCAGGTATCTCCCTGAATTTGGCAAACTAATCGGTTTCTTTCAACACAACGTGTACCACTATTACACGGCGGATGAACACACGTTGACGGCGGTGGAAAATCTTGAAAACGTCATGGAGCAAGATGAATTTCTGGGTGAACTTTTGAAGTCTGTCGCAAGACGCGATGTGCTGTATCTGGGAGTTATGTTCCATGATATTGCGAAACCGATTTCTATTGGGAAACATGAAATAATCGGAGTGGAGGTTGCTGAAAAAGCACTCGCAAGAATTGGCTTCGATAAAGCAATAGAGGATGTATGCTTCCTTGTCCGTAACCATTTAAAAATGGAGCAGATTGCGTTCCGGAGAAATATCGGAAATCCCGAAACGGTTTATGATTTTACGAAAATTTTTGCCAATGCCGAGCAATTGAAGATGCTGTACTTGCTGACCTATGCCGATTTAAGCGCAGTTAATCCCGGTGTCTGGACTAAATGGAAAGGGCAGCTGCTCCATGATTTGTACAGTAAATCGTTCCGCATAATAACCGAATCTCTCGATGTTAAAGCTGTCGTTTCATTACAGGAGGAACAACGTGAACGAAAAGAGATGGCGATCATCGAGCAAATGCCTTCTGCGAAATCCGATTCTGTCCGAAAACATTTCGGTTCGATAAAGAACGATCTTTACACAGTCGTATTCGAAGACGAAGAAATTGTAAGCCACATAAAAGCGATCGAGTCGGATTTCGGAGCACTCTCGGTTGCCTTCAATCAAAGCGAAGGTTATACCGACGTAACGATAATTGCTCGCGATGCGCCGTACCAGCTTGCAAGATTTTGTTCGTCGCTCAGTGCGAATGATGCTAATATCGTTGATGCAAATATATTCACTAGAGATGATGGCGTGATAATCGATCGATTCAAAGTCTTCGACAATATCACAAAGAAAAATCTGACCGATGCGCAGATGCAAAAAATAGATTCAGACCTGGGTAAGATGTTGACCGGTGAAACGGATCCTGAGCGCCTTTTCGAGCGGCACAGGATGAGATGGCAAAGAAAGTTGAAAAATGAAATCAATCCGAACATTAAGATTGCCGTGCAAACATCGAATACAAATGATTTCACTTTGGTGGAAGTGTTTGCTCCTGACTCCCTTGGATTTCTTTATAAGGTTACGTCCGCAATTTCTTCCGCGGGGTTGAGTATTCATTTTGCGAAAATCGCGTCGCGTGTGGACGGAATTATCGATACGTTTTATGTTTTGCGTAACGACGGTACTAAGCCCGCACAAGAAGAATTAGATCGTTTGAGAGAGAACATCATGCGGATAATTGAAGAATCGGTTGAATCCGAATTGATTATTAAGTGACGTCCAACGAAAAACCGATCGGTGTTTTTGATTCCGGCATAGGTGGACTCACTGTAGTTCGCCAGCTTATGAAATTTTTGCCGCGGGAGAACATCATATATTTCGGCGACACGGCAAGGGTACCCTACGGGAATAAATCTGCAGAAGTTGTTAGAAGCTATGCCATTCAGGACGCGAGATTTCTCTTGTCGAGAAATGTCAAGATGATTGTTGTTGCCTGCAACACTGCCTCTGCTGTTGCCATGGATGTAGTTCAGGCGCATTCAGATGTTCCTGCAATCGGAGTAATTGAGCCTACTGCAGCAGAGGCCATGAAACTTGTCTCCAAAGGAAACGTTCGAAGCAGTTCGAAGGGGATTGGGGTTATCGGAACACTATCGACCATAAACTCTTGTGCATATTCAACGGCATTGAACAGCATCGACGAGAATGTGAGTGTTATGGCACAGGCATGTCCGCTTTTCGTTCCGCTTGCAGAGGAAGGGCTTTTCGATCACCAAGCGACGGATATGATGGCACGAGAATATCTTTCGATGTTTGTCGGCAAGATCGATGTCATGATTCTTGGATGTACGCATTACCCGCTGCTTCGCGGCGCGATTGCGCGAACATTGGGCGACGATGTGAAATTAGTCGATGCAGGTGAAGCGACTGCGAAATCAGCCTACGAGCTCCTTTCGGATGCGAAGATGTTGAATCCCCAGAAATCGAAACCTCTATACGAGTTTTATGTGAGTGATTTCCCGCAGAAGTTCAACGAGATAACAGAGAGATTTCTAGGAAGAAAGATGGAATTTGTAAGGAAAGTTCAGATATACTCGAATGGCGATATTAGATAATCCCATATTCCATCTGCTAAGATTGTTCAGTCATTATCCTTTTTTGAAGAGTTCAACTCTAATTCCATGAAGAGAGCACCCGAAACAGGGTTGTCCCGGTAAGGTCCGATTTCAATAAAACCTAATGAACGATAGAGCGAGATCGCTCCTTTCATAGATGGTACAGTATCGAGGAGCATCTTTTCATATCCAATCGTGCGTGCTTCATCAATCACTTTTAGGGCAAGCTTTTTTCCGATTCCTTTTGATCGATACTCAGGTCGCAGATAAAGCCGCTTCATCTCACAGGCACAATCTCCAAATTTGTGAAGCGCAACGCATCCGGCGAGTTTTCCATCTTCATACGCCAATATTAAGCGTCCTGAGGGAGGCACATAATCGCCGGGTAATCCAGCCAGTTCTTTATCAAAATCTTGAAAGCATAAGCTGAAATTCAGTGACCGCGCATATTCAATGAAGAGTTGTTTTGCGGAATCCGCAAGAGCCGGCGTTTCCGGCAGGACCATTTCGAACTTAATATCCATTTTCTTTGAATTGGATGTTGCTATTTCACAATCCGAAGATTTGCGTATCGTACCATCAACTGCTTCTTCTGGTTCGCGTCAAAGAGAACGACTACACGCTCGTTGTCGCCTTTGCCCATCATTTGTATAACTTTACCTTCGCCGAAAAATTGGTGCTCCACTATCGAGCCGACCTTCAAATGTTGCGAGACTCCGCCATCTTGAGGGGCGGGAAGACTCTGCCGGTCGAATATCTCGGTCTCCGATCTCGGGGGTTCCTCAATATACTTTAACGAGGGGAAAAGCGACTCAAGAGAACTTTCTGAGAGGCTTTCTCTTGTGAATTTTGACTGGGGTATGCTACGCGCATCGCTGGGAATTTTGATTTTTGGATTTTGGGCTCTGTGCTCCTGTTCGATTAAATTCGGTTTTATCTCCGATAAGAATCGAGACGACGACTGGAAAGAAATTTTTCCGAAGCGATAACGCTGCCTCGCATATGAAAGATAAACTTTACGCTTAGCCCGCGTAATTGCGACGTAAAACAGCCGCCGCTCTTCTTCTAATTCGTCATCTTCTTTCGAAGAAAGCGGAAAGAGTCCTTCTTCGAGCCCGCTTACAAATACGACCGGGAATTCCAAACCCTTAGCGGCGTGTACCGTCATCAATGTAACCGAATTCCTTTTCGTGTCCCAGCGATCAACATCGGCAACGAGGGAAACTTCGGCGAGAAAATCTTGAAGGGTCCCATCCGGATATTCATTTTGGAATTCGGCAATACCGGCAAGAAATTCCTGAATGTTTTCCATCCTATTCTTTGCTTCCGGCGTGGCTTCGTCTTTCAATGTTCTGATTACTTGGATCTCATCCGTCAAAGAACGCGTCAACTCGTTGATCGACAGTTCGTCCTTAAGTTTAGAATATTTTTTTACAAGTTTACCGAACATTTTTAATTGATTTTTCTGTCTCGGTTGGATTTCGACAATTTCATCGATACGATCTAGAATATTCAGGAGCGAGCTATCATCTTTTGAGGCGTAGTCCCGTAAATATTCTATTGTAACATCTCCAATGCCTCTCGCATGGAAATTGACCACTCGAAGGAACGATTCGTTGTCGAACGGGTTCAGGATTAATTTTAAGTAGGCTAATAAGTCCTTAATCTCTTTACGTTTGTAGAATGCGACGCCGCCGACGATAGTGTACGGTATACCACCTCTGTTGAAAGCTTCTTCAAGTGCGCGCGATTGGTAGTTCGTTCGGAAGAGTACCACGAAATCTTTAAGCTGCAATTTGTCTTTTATGCTTTCGTCGCGAATTTTCTGAACGATCTTGTAACCTTCATCTCGATCTGTTTCGCATTCGATCTCCGTAAGAAGTTCGCCTTCATGGTTCTCTGTCCACAACTCCTTATCCAATTTCTTGTGGTTGTGAACGATTACTGAATTCGCAGCTTTGAGGATTATTCCGGTCGAACGATAATTTTGCTCGAGTCTGAATACCTTGCACTTTGGGTAATCTGTTTGAAAATCTAAAATGTTCTGAACATCTGCGCCGCGCCACGAATAGATACTTTGTGAATCATCGCCAACCACGCACAGATTTTTATGCTCTTCTGCGAGAAGCTTGAGTAAAATGTACTGTGCGCGATTCGTGTCCTGATATTCATCAACAAGAATGAATCTGAATTTGTTTTGATATTTTTCGAGTGCTCCATGATTGTTGTTGAAAAGTAGGATTGGCTTGATAAGAAGATCGTCAAAGTCCATCGAATTGTTTTTCTTGAGGAGGCCGTCATAAGCGGTATAAACTTGTGCTGTAACTTGTTCCAGTCTGCTCTTTGCAGATTGTTCAAACTGCGACGGTAGAACAAGGCCGTTTTTCATTTTGCTAATCTGCCAGCGAATTCCTGCCGGCGAGAATACTTCCTCGGAGTAATTACCTTCGCGAAGAATTTGCCTAATAGTTTTGAAGGAATCTTCTTCATCGTAAATTGTAAAGTTAGGACTGTATCCTAACTTCTCGGCTTCCATCCTTAGAATTTTTCCAAAAAGGGAATGGAACGTGCCGATCCAACCGTAATACTTCTTCGGCTTATCGTCATCCATTCCCAGCATCTTCTCGATTCGCGTTCGCATTTCGTTCGCCGCTTTGTTCGTGAACGTTAAACAAAGAATGTTGTGAAACGGAACGCTTGCAGAAACGAGGTAAGCTACGCGGTATGTGAGCACTTTCGTTTTTCCGCTTCCGGCGCCTGCAAGCACAAGTTCAGGACCTTCAATGGATTTTACCGCTTCAAGCTGCGCCGGGTTTAGATCGTTAAGAAAATCTGTTCTCATCCGGAATAGTGATTACTTCTTCTTTCTCAAAAGTTTTCGAGCAAACGCAATCTGCCGTTTCACACTTTTAGTACTTGTTCCACCAAATACATCGTGCCGTTCGACTGAACGAATCGGGTCGAATATTTCGAAATAATTTTTGTCAAACGATGAAGAGATGTTTTTCAATTCCTCGAATGAAAATTCGCGCAGCGGCTTGTTATTGTCAATCCCGGCGAGGACGAGCTTGCCGGCAACTTTGTGTGCATCGCGAAAAGGTAAGCCGCGACCGGCAAGATAGTCTGCAATATCTGTGGCATAAATCGAGTCATCTACATTCCGCATCAAATTCTGCCTGCGAACTTTTAAGGTTGAAACCACGCCGGTGAAGATTTTTAATGCGGAAGTAAGAGTATTGACAGAATCGAAGAGCGGTTCCTTGTCTTCCTGCAAATCTTTTGAGTAAGTCAGCGGCAATCCTTTTTGTAATGCCAACAGTGAGAACAAATTCGCTATAACACGTGAAGTTTTTCCACGCACGAGTTCAAGTGAATCCGGATTTTTCTTCTGCGGCATCATGCTGCTGCCGGTTGAATAAATATCATCCAACTCGACAAATGCGAATTCGGTCGAGCTCCATATTATCAAATCCTCAGCGAATCTGCTCAAGTGAATGAGAGTTTGAGCTACGACGAAAAGAAATTCCGCGATGAAATCTCTATCACTGACTGCGGCGATACTGTTCGGAGAAAGTGCGATAAAGTCGAGCTCCTGTTTAAATATATTTCTATCAAGCTTGATAGTCGATCCTGCGACGGCACCGGAGCCGAGCGGCAATACATAGATCCTTCTTTCAGCATCGCTGAATCTCTCGAAATCGTTCTGAAGCATGAAAAAGAGCGACATGAAATAATGTCCGAGGCTGATAAGCTGTGCCTGCTGCAGATGCGTATATGATGGCACAATGTCCGATGCCTTTTTTTCTGCGAGAGCCACAACGGATTCTTGGAGACCGCTGATAAGGCTTTCGATTTCCTTGATTGATTTGCCGAGGAATATCCGCTCGTCAGTTACGACCTGTTCGTTTCTGCTTCTGCCGGTGTGGATTTTCTTTCCGACCTCGCCGACTTTTTCAATCAGCCTTCTTTCGATAGCAGTATGAATGTCTTCATCGTCGGGTTTGAACTTGAAGCTTCGTGAAGCAAATTCCTTCTCAATTTCTCCGAAAGCCTTTTTTATTTTCGCTTGTTCTGGTTTTGAAAATATTTTTGCCTTCATGAGAGCAACTGAGTAAGCGCAGCTTGCTTCGATCTCTTCTTTCCAGAGTTCCTTGTCGAAAGCGAGTGAATTGTTGAATCTCTCCATCAATCCGGATGATTTTTTCGCGAACCTTCCACCCCAGAGTTTTGTCATGTCGATTTTATTTTAGTGGAGTCAATAATTTCTTATTTGATTTAATATCTTGCTGGAACAATTCATAAAGATTTTTCCAAACCTTTCCGGGTTTTCCATCACTGATCGTTCTGCCGTCATATTTTACAACCGGCGCGACGAAAAGCGAAGTGCTGAGGAAAAGTATTTCGCTGGCATTGTAAGCCTCCGTCACCGGAATATTT
This sequence comes from Candidatus Kryptoniota bacterium, assembly GCA_049278975.1. Classification (GTDB taxonomy): domain Bacteria; phylum Bacteroidota; class Ignavibacteria; order Kryptoniales; family JAKASW01; genus JAKASW01. Next base: position 1,185 of record JBAPNE010000104.1, on the reverse strand, counting down.
TCTGAGATTACGCCGGCGATAACTTTTTTCTTTTTAAGTTCGTCGGCAAGTTCCAATGCTCGCGTAAGCGTCGTGCCGCGCAGGATTTTTTCATATGGTGGAACCCGTATAATGCCATCCTTACCGACTATGACGACATTCTTGTTTGAGCCTTCAGTGATGCTTCCTGTTGCATCGACAGCGATTGCAGTATCCGCTCCGCTGTTCTTTGCGGCGAGTTCCATCAAAGCATTGGAAAGATAATCGACCGACTTCACTTGCGGAGAAATCGGTGAGCGCATTCCGGTCGGGCTTGTAATAGCGGTCATGCCGGTCTTGAAGTAGCGCTGCGGCGGCGGTTGCCACTTTCCGAGTAACACATACAAATTCGGCGATATAACGTCGTGAGGATAAACGCTCATGCTGCCATGGCCGCGTGATAAAAAAAATCTCGCGATGAAATCTTTCTTGTCTGAAATAATCCCGAGTTTAATCAGGAGGGATTTGAAGTCGGCTTGCGAAATGGGCGGGTTAATTCCGATAGATTTTGATGAGAAGAAAAATCGTTCGATATGTTGACCGAGCAAATAATAATTTCCATCCACACAAAGTGCGTTGTCGAACACGCCGTCGCCACGATGAACAATATGGTCGTCGATTGGAACCGACATCATCAATCTATCGCGGGTATAGCCTCCGAGAAATGTTGAGTAGTATAAATAGAAATCGTTCGCTTTTCCGATGCTTTTCTGGACATCAATGATGTTGATTTCGCGAAGTTCCGATTTCATTCTTGTGGCTTTCCATGGACTTGGGAATTTACTTTCATCGAAAGGCCGAAGAGGTCGATGAATCCTTCCGCTTTCTTCTGGTCATACACTTCATCTTGCGAAAAGGTCGCCAAGTCTTCCTGGTACAGTGAAAAAGGGCTTTTCCTGCCGGCAGCAGCAATGTTCCCTTTGTACAATTTTAGCTTGATTGTGCCGGAAACGAAGCGTTGTGTGGATTCCATGAAGGCATCGAGTGCCTCGCGTAGCGGTGTGTACCACTGCCCGTTGTAAACCAATTCTGCGTATCGTTGTGCCACCACGTCTTTGTAATGAAGCGTGTCTTTATCTAAAACGATGTGTTCAAGCTCGCTATGTGCTGCATAGAGAATTTCCCCGCCAGGAGTTTCATAGACTCCACGAGATTTCATCCCGACTA
>JBAPNE010000103.1:0-3137 GCA_049278975.1 Candidatus Kryptoniota bacterium | reverse complement strand
GAATTATAGTAGGAAATATAAAAACACAAGGTGCAACAACGATGGGTGAAATTTTTGATGCTTCCGATTTTTTAAATTCTTTAAGTGCTGATGACATTACAATTTCACAAATCCAAGAAAGTATAATTGAATAATGTCAACAAAAAAAGTACTACAGCTAACATGCGCTCACAAGCAATGGCGGGGCTTATACGGTTATTTAGCTTTCAATCTCGCATCGAGTTTTGGTGTATTTTGATAGTGAAGCACTTCGAAACCCCCACATGCTCATAGCGCCAACCGTTATACGCCATTGCCAGCCGCTTATTGTTTAATTAGAAGCAAAATGAGGAGGTAGAAAAATATGTTACACAGTACGCCGTTTCTTTTATTTGATGGTAATTGTTCAGAAGCAATGACCTTTTACAACAAATGCCTTGGAGGTGAATTGACGCTAACAAAACTAGGTGATACTCCCATGAAAGACATGTTTCCAAAAGAGAAATGGAACAGACTTATCAATGCCCATCTTAAAAATGGTACCATTGATATATCTGCAACAGATTGGATGGCATCACCTCAATATGAGCCAAAACAAGGCAACACATACTCTATATTTGTCGTTGGGACAAATTATTACGAACTGAAAGCAGTATTTGACAAACTTTCAGAAGGAGCAGAAAAAGACAGATTCCAAGAGTTGCATGATTTGCCATTCGGAACTTACGGTCAATTTACTGACAAATTTGGCACCCGTTGGATTTTCAAGGGAGATAAGAAAGAGTGATATTACCTTTATTTAACAAAAACTAGAATTTAAGTTATTTGTTAATATGCTGGCAACGGCATATAACAGACGGAACAAAGACGCTTCCCGATCAGGAGCATATCTGGACAGGCTATTATGGATCGCTCCATGCCGCTGGGATTTGTATATCATGGAGCGGCGGCACGGCGGGGTTCGTGCGGACGTTATCTGCAAGGCGCGACCAATTTTGAACGGCTCTTGAGAGTGTAATCGAATCTGGCTATATTTTAGCCAGATTGAGATACGATATAATGTTGGCCCCTGAGGCGATAGAGGATTTTAATGCACTCTCCGCCCATGACCGTGCAACTGTAAAGTCGGCTCTTGAAATCCATCTGAGGCATGAGCCGACGAAGGTTAGCAAAAGTAGAATCAAGCAATTGCGCGGACTGTTAAAGCCGCAGTTTCGCCTTCGCGTTGATAAGTTTCGTGTCTTTTATGACGTTGCGGAATCAAGTGTGAATGTTTTAGCGATAGTTTCAAAAGAGGAGTCTATACGATGGCTAAAGGAGTTCGGCGAAACAGAATAAAAAGAGTTCCCCTGTCGAAAGTGAAGGACCATTTATCTGAGTATCTGCGTGTAGCGGAAAAGGAAGATGTTGTTATTATGCGCCATGGAAAACCAGCAGGTATATTGGTCGGCTTTCAGACAGAAGATGATTGGTTTGACTATCGTTTAGAAAACGACCCCGCTTTCCAGCGTCGTGTTGCTCTGGCACGGCGACACATACAGGAGGGGCGGGGAACTCGACTCGAAGATTTGAAAGAGTAGCCTTGCCGCGCGCAGCAGATAACAAGCAAGAAAAAGACGCCCCACATTATATATGCAAGGCGGTCGCTTCATGCCGCTGACATTTGTATGTCGTGGAACGGCGGCACGGCGTGATGCGGCAGGACGTTAGCGGTCATTGTAGCTGACAGCCCAACATACACGAAGAAACAATCACACATAAATATACGACAATGGAAAAACACAAAAGTGAGAACAAATCGAATGAATCCAGTCAAAGCCCTTTTTCTCAGACGTTCTTCCATGGCACAAAGGCTGACCTAAAGATTGGCGACTTTATCGAAATTGGTCTTAACTCAAACTATGGACAAAAGAAAAAAGCAAAATATATCTATTTCACTGCTACTCTGGATGCTGCTATTTGGGGCGCTGAACTTGCTTCAGGCGAAGGACGTGAAAGAATATATTTAGTAGAGCCAACAGGTCCAATTGAGGATGATCCCAATTTAACTGATAAAAAGTTCCCAGGTAATCCAACAAAGTCTTACCGCTCAGAACATCCGTTTAAGGTTGTTGGAGAAATCACTATTTGGCGAGGACACTCACCAGAACAAGTCAAAGAAATGAAAGATGGTATTCAGCGAGCAAAGGAACTTGGTATTGAGGCAATCGAGGATTGAGCAAAAGTGCGAAAATCAAAAAGACACTTCGGATACCTGATACAAAGGACAGCTAACAGCCGCAACAATGATGTTCAATCATAAGATTACGGATGGAGGCGTTCACTCAACGCCACGCTCAATTTATATTATCATGGATGTGCGGCGCTGCACTGTTCGCGCACAAGTTGTGCGTCATCGCGTTGCGCGCCATTGGTTCAATCGAACTTCCTTTGCTTGTGTTGTCGATTCTTTGTTTCATTAAACGACTATTTGGTGCAAGCAATTATCATAAAACAATCATAATAGGAGGAGAGAAATATTATGAGAAAAATAATCGTTTTATCATTTATTACATTAGATGGAGTAATGCAAGCACCTGGTGGACCTGAGGAAGATAAATCAGGCGGATTCAAATATGGCGGTTGGGTTGCGCCTTATTTTGACGAAGTCGGTGGTAAGGTCATGGAAAAACAGTTGAAACCTGCAGATTATCTTTTGGGCAGAAAGACGTTTGAGATTTGGGCCCCCTACTGGCCTGAACATGCAGACATTTGGCCAGGCATCAATGATGGCACAAAGTACGTCATGTCCAGGACCATGAAAAAGTCAGATTGGAAAAACTCAGTTTTCCTCAAAACCCTGGCAGATATCAAAAAGCTGAAAAATACAAAAGGTTTTGACATTCAAGTTCACGGCAGTGGGAAGCTCATTCAGCTGCTACTTAAGAATGATTTAGTGGACGAACTCTGGCTCAAAATTTACCCGTTGACTCTTGGCAAAGGAAAAAAGTTGTTTGACAATGGCGCGATTCCGGCAGCGTTTACATTGATAGAGAGTATTGTTACACCAAGTGGAGTTATTATTGCCAATTACAAGCGAGCCGGAAATGTCAAGACAGGTACTGTTGGAGTTTAAAGAGAAATAAAATGAGAAAACTAATTGCAGCAATCAATATGAC
>JBAPNE010000102.1:0-11381 GCA_049278975.1 Candidatus Kryptoniota bacterium | reverse complement strand
GTTGTGATAAGCCCGAAGGGGACAGAATATTTTCCGCACCAAAGTGTGTTTTTCATCTCCATAGTTAAGTCTGCAACTTTTCCCGGTGAAAGTATTCCGTCAAGCTCTTTGTGGGCGATGCGGCGGTCGTTGGCAGTTGCCTCTTCATGTGCCTTTGCATCTTCGCCGAAAGGAATGTTGTTGAAGTCGCGTCCGTAATGGTCGGCGTCGGATGAAATTAAAAATGCGACGTCTTTTCCGGGAACGAGATGGTTTTGTTTTATGTAATCAGAAATTATCGTGGCGAGTTGGTCTGAAATTGTATCCATTCTCCCGAAGGGCATTTGGGTGACCATGATTGGTGTAATCTTGATGTCCGGATTGTAATACTGCAGGAAGGGAAGCAACGCTTCAATCGAATGCTCGAGGGTGTGCGCCTTGTTGCTGATGATGTAGTATGATGTGTCTAATGTACTCTTTATAAATTCTCGAAGCGGCGAGACCGAAATGTTATGTTCGGGGCCGTGCCAGTATTTGAAGCTATCGAGGATAATTATGTTATGTGGGTCGCCGATCTCCGGGCGTACATCGCCATGCGTCACTCCAAACATTACAACCTCTTTAGCTCTGAGGACACGATAAAGAGGATAATAAACTCGCGCGGCATAGAGATAATCGTCGTGCGGTGAAACGGCTGCAATTATATGCGCAGGTGCGGGCGGAGTTCTCTCGATGCTGCGTAGATAATTTATAAGCCTGCTCATTTGTTTCGCATCCCAGCAGAAACCGACATTGTCCCTGATCGGGCGAACGTCTTGACCAAAGGCGACTACCGCGACAGATAACAGAATGAGTGAACACTTGAAAAGATAATTGAACGTCTTCATAAATCCTCCGGCATTTTTCTAATTTACGTTACACAAATCGAAAGTTCCTCCTAAAATTATTTTTTGGTTAACGATTTTTGCACTTGACAACTCGTTTTCTAATTTGTATCTTGTCTAAGTAAGAGTTCATTGAAACCCTCTATCTTATCGAGAACGGCCGAGGGAACAGGCCCTGAGACGCCGTAGCAACCGGTCACCGAGCAAGGAGACGCAGGTGCTAACTCCTGCCCGCCGATATTGCGGGGAAGATGAGTGGAAGATGTGTACATTACCAGTTACCTCTTCTAATCATCGGAAGAGGTTTTTCATTTTATGCAACGCTTTAATATAAAAGGAGTAATGTATGCGTTTTCAAACGAGCACGGTCCATGCTGGAGTGGATAAAGATTCTGCCTTCAACAGTGTCATAACACCCATTTATCAAACTTCAACTTTTCGTTTCGAGGATGTCGGCCGAACAAAAGGATTCGATTACACACGCAGCGGAAATCCTACTCGGCGAGCCCTAGAAGAAAATATCACGGCACTCGAAGGTGGTGCTGGTGCGGCAGCAGTCGCAACGGGAATGGCCGCCGTTGCACTTACGCTCCACTTTTTCAAAACTGGTGACCACATCCTTTGCACGCACGATTGTTATGGCGGCAGTGAACGCCTGTTCCGTACTTACCGCGAACAATTTGGATTGGAAATCTCGTATGTCGATATGACCGACATTTCTGCGGTCGAGTCGGCGATCAAGCCGAACACAAAAGCCTTTTGGATCGAAACTCCGAGCAATCCTCTCCTGAATATCGTCGACATTAAGGCGATTTCTCGGACCGCCCATCACCATGATGCACTCTCTATCGTCGATAACACTTTTCTTTCGCCGTTCAATCAGAGACCGTTTGAGCTCGATGCGGACATTATCGTGCACTCGACGACAAAATATCTAAATGGCCACAGCGATGTCGTCGGCGGCGCTGTCGTCGTCAAGCGGCAGCAACATGCAGAGCGATTGCAATTTTTAGCCAACGCTCTCGGACAGGGAGCTTCACCTTTCGATTGCTGGCTGGTTTTGCGCGGAATAAAAACCTTGGCTCCTCGCATGAGGGAGCATGAACGAAATGCCCGCGCTGTTGCTGAATTCCTTTCAAACCATCCGAACGTGAGCAAAGTTTTTTATCCAGGACTCGAAAATCACCCTCAGCACGAGCTTGCCAAACGCCAGCAATACGGATATGGAGCGGTCGTCTCGTTTGAGATTAATGGAACGAGGGAAGATGTCAATCATGTGCTCCGCTCAACAAAGATTTTCGCGCTCGCCGAATCGTTAGGCGGCGTAGAGTCTCTAATCGAGCATCCCGCAAGCATGAGCCATGCTTCTATGAATCCTGAATTGCGCGAGAAAGCTGGCATAAATGAGCAGGTGATCAGGCTTTCCGTAGGCATCGAGGATACCGACGACCTTATCGAAGACCTTGATCAGGCGTTGGCATTTAGAGAGAAAATCTATGTGCAAGTTAACGAGGCTAAAGTCGCGGTGAGATGCTAATGATTCAAAATGAATTGTTGATTTTGAATTCAATAAGCGATTAAGATTTTGTCGCTAAAGGTTACTTGAGTTGATCGAATAGATGTGTAAATGGTAATCCGATCGTTATACCCCGTTACCATGTTCCACCGAAATTATTTCCTATATATCTTTAAAAGCGCTTGACAAAAGGATTCTTTATTTGTATTATATATTCGTTATGAAAACCGTTATATCTTCTCGAAAACTTCAAGTATCCATGGACATGGAGATGTGTATGTGCTGCTGTATGGCGATGCCAAATCGTTTTCGCGAAGGTGTAGCTACATGATCTGAAGCAATACACACATAAGTTTCTGAAAAGAAAGCCCTTCGCCGAAAAACGACGAAGGGTTTTTTGTTTATGTGATAATCAAGAATTATCGGAAAGGAATAAATATTGATGGCATCATTCATAAAAAGAGTTTTTCATAAACAACCATCTAAAAACAAAACAACTAAGGAGAAAGAGATGAGCACAAACGGAAGAGAGAGAAAGTATCACTTTGAAACTCTCCAGCTTCATGCGGGACAAAAACCTGACCCAACAACCAACTCACGCGCGGTCCCGATCTACCAGACGTCGTCTTACGTCTTCAATAGCACGGAACACGCTGCCGCACTTTTCGGACTTCAACAGTTTGGAAACATTTATTCGCGAATTATGAATCCAACGAACGATGTGTTCGAACAGAGAATTGCCGCTTTAGAAGGCGGTGTCGCCGCCCTTGCAACCAGCAGTGGACAGGCAGCACAATTTCTTGCAATAGTCAATTTAGCTCAGGCCGGAGACAACATAGTCTCTACATCGAATTTGTATGGTGGAACTTACAACCAGTTCAAAGTCACCTTTCCACGACTTGGCATCGATGTGAAGTTTGCCGAAGGTGACGAAGTATCTGCATTTGAAAAGCTTATTGATAAGAACACAAAGGCCCTTTACATCGAGACGATCGGTAATCCCAAATTGAATATCCCGGATTACGAGGCGCTTGCGAAGCTTGCGCATTCAAAAGGGATTCCGCTTATCGTTGATAACACATTCGGCGCAGGAGGATACATATTCAGGCCGATAGATTTCGGTGCAGATATAGTGGTACACTCGGCCACGAAATGGATCGGCGGGCACGGGACTTCGATCGGTGGAGTGATTGTGGACTCCGGGAAATTCGATTGGGGTAATGGAAAGTTCCCGATTTTCACTGAGCCGAGTCCTGGGTATCACGGATTGAATTTCCACGAGACGTTCGGTCCCAAGTCGCCGTTTGGGAACATTGTTTATATCATTCGAGCGAGAGTAGAGGGATTGCGTGACATCGGCCCAGCACTTAGCCCGTTTAATTCATTCCTGTTCACGCAGGGGCTCGAGACTCTTTCTCTGCGCGTCGAACGACACGATGAAAATGCTCTTAAATTAGCGAAACACCTGAAAGGCCATCCGCTTGTCGAATGGATTATCTATCCGGGACTCGAAGATCATCCGGATCACGAGAGAGCAAAAAAATATTTCAGGAAGGATCTCTTCGGATCAATTATCGTTTTCGGAATCAAGGGAGGGTTGGAAGCAGGAAAGAAGTTCATCAACAACCTGAAGTTGACAAGCCACCTTGCTAATGTTGGTGATGCGAAGACACTTGCAATTCATCCAGCATCCACGACACATCAGCAGCTTTCGGAAAAAGAACAATTGTCGTCTGGGGTTACGCCAGATTTAGTTCGTGTCTCGGTTGGAATTGAACACATAGACGACATCATTATTGATTTCGATGAAGCTCTTAACACCGTAAAAGAAGCTGTGAATGTATGATCGGGCTCATCTCTGAAAAGATGGTCAAGACACAGAGGTTCGGTTTCATACTGAAGCCGAGCCTGTTCTTCTTTATTTAGGTAAGATCATGGTACAAATGAAATTACAGCCTCGTCAAAATAATTTTCAAAGCAATTCACTTTGGTGTTGTCCGTGTAGCATGATGCAAGTTTACTTTTGTGACGGTGTGATAACGTGGATGAACCTATATCATTTTGATTCTTGCTTTATGCAGCGACAAGTCTATTCACGACGCAGGTTATTGAACAGGGAAAATCTACAATTTTTAATGCCTCGTTTGATCCTATACATGAGTTGTACAATAAAAAGCATAAACCTGCACAGTGAAAACTAGAGATGGAATGACTTCTGGTCAATGCACACGGCACTAGTCTATGTAAGCACTGAAGCAACTGATAGGTGACCAGTCCTCCGCCATGTACCAATATGGTGTTAGTGATCGGACTTTCGTACCAAAATAAAGTGTCGAGTAATTTTCTTGCGCATTCGAAACTCGTACTAGTATAAGAACAAGAGCGTTAAAAACCGATTTCTTCGATGGGCTTTTAGGAATTGTTTCCTAAGTGCCATATGTTCATTCAAATAATCACGGCCTTCTTGAGTAAATTGATATTTATAGTAGATTTGTTTCATACCGTTCAAATCTATTTCGGCAATATCTGGCTTTTCAAATAAACCTATTCTTACCAACTCATCGGCATCGGGGTCACGTTTACTAAAAGATTCAAACCATCCATCATTCTTCATCGCTTCTCCGAAAATGCATCTTTGAGTCTCTGTCAGTCGTTTCCATATTCCTTCTTTTATGAATTTACGAAGGAGCTTCCTGTATGACATAAGCAGTAATAAGTATAACGGTACCAGCATATACTTATAATATTCTCCGAGATAAATATGGCAAATACGCGCAGGCAGTAGAAAACATAAAGTCGTCATTATTGCAAATGCCAATGCTCGCCGGTCTCTTCGCTGTTTGGCATTCAGCTTTTTCAGTCTAGAGATGTGTTGGTCTAACATTTCATCCTCGGTAAATTAGTTGGTGTTATGACGGATTTTCCTGAGAATGAATTTGAGCTTACCAAATACTTCTCATTTCTTTTGACAATCCATATTACAAATAAAATGACAATCAGAAGTTTACGGCAACGCTGACGTCGGATTGATAGCCCATTCCTTGCGGAAGCAGAGACAATCCGACACTCGCTTGAATCGATTTATTGTGGTTGTGTGCCCAAATCGCCGCTTCGGCGGCGGAAGCAAAATGATTTATTATGATGATGCCAGCTCCAACAAGGGCTACGTTATAAAGATGGGTTGCCGTTCCGCGCATCTGCTCATAAAGGAAGCTGTGTGGAGTATCGGTTTGAAGGCTAACGTAATCGAGGTAAGCTGGATTCTCGTCGTCCCAACCTTGCCTGAATTGGGGATACTTTCCGATCTCTTTGTAGTACTCCACACCCGGATAAGCGAACAGCCAGTGGGAGAAATATCCTCCTATCGCATTCTCGACGTTGTTCAGTGCAACCCAATTAATCTGGTTCCATGGAGCCTGACCGCCGTTGCTTACAATCATCAAAGGTGCATTTTGATTTGCGATCGCCTGATTTGCCGGTGATGTGCCTTGTTGGCTCATTAGCTCGGGGAGATTCTGTTGAATCCAGCTTGCATATCGTACGACACTGTAGTGGCCATCACGGTAGCCATCTGCTGCAGTGCCGTCGGCGTAAAGCTTGAACGCGTTTGTCTCATCATCGCCCTTTTTGTTCCATATTGCGTTCATGATCCATCCGCTCAATTCAGCGGTGAAAAAGCCTGCGGCTTTCATATAGTTTCTGTTATATGCTTGACCGGCACCGGGCACCAATAATGAAAATAGGCCGGACTTTATAGCAGACCGCGTTTCAAGAATCGCCATGGAATCTTTTGATCCTGTAGTTGATGAATCGGATAAAAATAAATCATGCGACAAAATTCCGGTGAGCCTTCCGGGCTGATTATCGGTCTGCGAGTTTTCCAACACCGATAATGGCATGGTTGCTAAATCATTCGTGCTCGAAGAGGGAATGAGCGAAAGCAATCTGTGCGATATGTCATTGGGAATTTCAAAGCAATTACGCGACTGTGCCTTCACCAGAACAGGGAACATCAGGATAATAATAATAATAGTTTTTTGCACGTCAAACTCCATTCATAATTATTGTTACTTTACACATTGTCTTATTTTTGGGGTGTGAACATCTTAAACATTACCGGTCTTACTATCAGATTCAAAATGGCCGCGACAAATAGCCCGGCAACTATCACTATTGCAAGCGGCTTCTGGGTTTCACTTCCGATTCCGGTCGAAAGAGCCGCAGGGGTTAGGCCGAGAATTGCGAGTAAAGCGACCATCAAGATAGGCCTCAGTCGGTTTTCACCAGCCGCTTTCAATAATTCAACGGTGTCGGAGTATTCGCTTCGGTGCTTCTTCACATATGACAAAAGTACTACGCCGTCCTGGACGCTCACTCCGAACAACGCGATGAAGCCAATTCCAGCGGAAATTGAAAAGTGGAGGCCTGCGATAAGAAGGCCGAACACTCCGCCGATGATCACGAAGGGAATGCTCGCGAGAATGATAAACGTATAACCCCACGAATCGAAAGCCAGATATAAAAGCATCGCGATAAGAAGAAGGCTGAGAGGAACAACGATCATGAGCCTGCTCATCGCACGTTGCTCGTTCTGGAATTCGCCTCCCCATTCAGTGTAATATCCATCTGGCAATGTCACTTCCTTGGCGACTTTCTGCTGAGCTTCGACTACAGCTCCTCCCAAGTCGCGACCGCGAACGCTGAACTTCACCGGGATAAACCGGGAGTTCTCTTCGCGATAGATAAATGCTGCACCGGGTTTGAGGCTGATGTCAGCAACCTGAGACAACGGAATTTTAAGTCCGGACTGAGCCGAGACGAGCATTGACCCCATCTTGTCAACTGAATTGCGGTATTCCGGAGCAAGCCTGGCAACCACATCGAATTGCTTTTCGCCTTCGTAAAATTTAGTGGCTGTTTCGCCTCCGATACTTGCATCAATGAGCTCCTGAATATCGCTTATGTTTATTCCGTATCTTGCTGCTTTCAATCGGTCAACTTTGACCTGGAGTACTGGCTTACCAATTTCATGAAACACTCCGATGTCCGTGATCCCTTTAACTGTCTCGAGGATGTTGTCGATCTCATTTGCTTTTTCTTCCAGTGTGTCGAGGTCAGGACCAAACACTTTCACTGCAAGCTCCCCTTTGACTCCAGTGACAGCTTCTTCGACGTTATCTGAAATTGGCTGGGAAAAATTGAAATCGATCCCCGGAATTGCGTTCAAGGAATCGCTCATATCGCGAATTAGTTCGGCCTTGCTGATATTCCTTTTCCAGTCGTTCTCAGATATGAGGTCGACAAAGAATTCGGCATTGAAGAAACCTGTCGCATCTGTGCCATCATCCGGCCTTCCAAGCTGCGAAACCACATTAGTGACTTCAGGAAAGTTCATTATGATTCTTCTGATTCGCGAAGTCATCGAATCCGCCATAGTCGGACTTATGCTCATCGGCATAGAGCCTCGAACCCATAACGCTCCTTCGTTAAGATGGGGAAGAAATTCCGATCCGAGAAAGCTTGCCGCGTACAGACTGACCAGCAGCAATCCAATTGCAGTGAAGAGTATTTTCCTGTCGTGCCTTAGGGAGAAATCCAAAGTTTTCGAATACGCTCGATGAAGGAAATCAATTATTGGACTTTTCTCTCGAAGATTTCCTTTCAAAAGATCAACGGATAATGCGGGGACTAACGTGAGACTCATAGCAACTGCACCAAGCAGGGCAAACCCAAGCGTGAACGCAAGGGGGGAAAACATCCGTCCTTCAATCTCCTGGAAGGAGAATATGGGGAGCATCGCGGCAATGATAATTATGACCGCGAAGAATATCGGCTTGCTCACTTCGAGCGCAGTCTCTTTTATCACTCCGAATCGTTCGGATTCGCCTTCCACATTTTTGAGAGCAAGCCTCGCAAAAATTGCCTCGACCATGATCACCGCCGCATCGATGATTACTCCGAAGTCTATTGCGCCGAGTGATAACAAGTTCGCGGACATCCCGCGAAACCACATAAGTATGAAGGCAAAGAGAAGAGAGAGAGGAACTATAAGCGCCGCTATGAATGCACTTCTTCCATTCCCTAGGAATACGAAGAGCACGATAACAACTAATATCATGCCTTCGAGAAGATTGTGAAGAACGGTGTGCGTTGTGACGTTTACCAGATCGGCCCGGTCGTAATATGGAACAATCCTGACATTCTTCGGCAGGATGCTCGAGTTCAATTCTTTCACCTTTTCTTCAACAGCTTTAATGACTCTCGAAGCATTTTCTCCCCGGCGCATTAAGACTATTCCTTCAACGACATCGTCGTGATTTTTCCAGCCGACTTTTCCGAGCCGGACAGCGTTCCCAATTTTCACAATGCCAATTTGTTCCACTGTGACTGGAGAACCATTACGATTTGCGACTATAACACGACCGATATCATCAACGCTTTCAAGAAGGCCGACGCCTCGCAGCACGAATCCTTGGTTCCCCTGTTCCACCAAACTTCCACCTGCATTTGCATTGTTGTTAGCGACAGACGTGACGACCTGATTCAAAGTGATTCCATAGTAGGCGAGTTTTTGCGGGTCTATCTCGACTACATATTGTTTAGATGGTCCGCCGAAACTTACGACATCGGCGACGCCAGGAACGGTTTTAAATTGCCGTTCCAGTGTCCAATCCTCTATTGTCTTCAGGTCCATTGTTGGCACCCCATTCCCAGTCAGGATGTAACGATATATCTCCCCCGTTGGTCCACTCTGGGGCGAAAGCTGCGGGTTTACTCCATCGGGCAGAGCCACACCTTGAAGTTTCTCGATAACCTGAGCTCTGGCATAGAAATCATCCGCGCTTTCGTCAAACATTAAAGTCAAGGCGGAAAGACCGAAGAGCGAAATGGAACGAAGGCTTTGTAAATGGGGTATTCCATTCATTTCAGTTTCAATCGGGATGGTAACGAACTTTTCCATTTCCTCCGCGCTTCGTCCGGGCCACTGGGAAATTATCTGCACTTCAGTATTCACCAAGTCTGGGTATGCTTCGATTGGAAGTTGCGAGAAGGCAAAGAATCCGAGGGCAGCTATTAGGACTATGGTAAAATAAACAACTAGTCTCTCTTTAAGAGATAGTTCGACCAATTTATTCAACATCTTAAATGCTCAATACCTTTTAGAAAATCGACGCAATTGCAATTACTGCCCTGCAAGTTCCAATTTAGAGTTCAGAAGAAGCGGTACATTGGAAACAATTAGGTCGTCTGGCCTCAGACCTGCGGTTACTTCTACTAAGTTTCCTGTTATCTGTCCGAGCTTTACTTGCTCTTTCCGATACGTACCATCTACAATTTTCACGAAGACATAGGAGTTGCCGTCGCTACCGTAGAATTCCGAAGACGCAGGGATAAATAGCGCTCTCTTTCCGTATTGAAAAACCTTTGCGGTGCAGAACATTTCAGGTTTAAGAAGCCCGGTGAAATTTGAAAGCTCACAACGCGCCTTCGTAGTAAGTGTACCCTCATCGATAACAGGACTTATGTACTTTATCGTGGTCACGATTGGCCGAGGTTCTCCATCGAAAGTAAGCTGAACACTGTCACCGACAGCAACATCTGCTAAATGGCTCTGATAAACATCAAGCTTAATCCACACGTTCTTTGTGCTTCCCACTACAAACAGCGGTTGATTGCCATCGTTTCTTACAGCGGCACCCGGCTGTGCGCTTCTTTCAAGAACGACACCCGCTATTGGAGACGTGACCTCATACATAGCTCCTGTTGACTTGTCGTTTCCGCCAAGAACTTCCAGCGACTTCAATGCTCGGTCATAGTCAGCTTTGGCTTGCTGCAGATCATTGCTTGCTTGCTGGAGATCTTTCTGTGAAACGATACTGGATTCCGCAAGCTCCTGGGCGCGTCTGAATTCCTTTTCAACGGTTTCAAGTTGCGAGCTGGATTTTTGAAAGTCCGAGACGACCGCAGCGTAATCACCACTGTAAACATCAGCCAGCAGTTGGCCTTTTCTGATTGCGTCTCCTTGATTGACAAGGATTCTTGTTGTGACTCCATCGACCAGTGAGAATACATTCGTGACAAGATTCGGATCGAAATCGACCTTGCCGAGCAAAGACGCCACGTGCATGACCCTCATCCTTGTTGGCTGTGCCAACTCCACGTTTGTGTTCATGTTCTGCGGTAACTGTATTGTACCATCCTTCATCACGGTCGGCTCATCATAGGGCTGTCCATTGCTTTTCGCGCAGCCGCAAATGAAAGCTGAAAGTGCTAATAAGATCAATAGAATTGAAGTTTTCTTTTTCATTTTATGTCCTCCTCAAAAATATCTCTTCCAATGGCTCTTTCGAGTCCTATTCTGTTCATGAAAAACTCTTGAAGTGCACCGTAGTAGCTTTGAATTGCGTCAGTGTATACTTGCTCGGTTTGAAGTAATTCGACCAACCCGATATTTCCTGCGGCATAACTCTTTACCGCCATTTCTCTGACTTTTCTCGCATCAGCTAGAGCAGATGGCGAAAGTTTCCGGAGCACCTCGAGTGAATTTTTGTATTTATCGTATGCCGTCTTGACTTTATTCAAAACTTCGTTCTCCTTCGAGCGAAGCAAGTACTCCTCTTGATTTTCCTGGGCTTCAGCTGTTTCGATGTCTCCCTGATTTCTATTGAAGAGAGGTATCGCGATCCCGATGCCGCCTCCGAAAGTATTCGCGAACTGCGGGCCCTGCCTGTCAAGTTCGACACCTATGTCTAAATCGGGGAAGCCATTGGCTTTAGCTAATTTCACTTTGTTGCTTTGAACTAGAGCCTCCTCGCGTTCGGCAAGCAGGTCGGGTCTCTTTTTAATCGCAAGGCTAATAAGGCTGTTTTCAGAGGGCAAGAAAAACTCAGGCGAAAAATCGTAGTCTATTTTAAGGGGTACACCGGGATCAAGGTTCAATGATTGCCGGATCTTCGAGAAAGAATCAAACATTCCCTGCTCTGCATCGCTCAGGTTTTGTT
>JBAPNE010000101.1:0-25594 GCA_049278975.1 Candidatus Kryptoniota bacterium | reverse complement strand
AATTTAGCTTGCAGCTCACATAGCTCGCAACCCGTCTCCGTGATGAGAGGACGGGTTGTGAACTATGAGCCTTAATTATTTCAACTTTAAACTGGTGGCAGCCTTCTCAAAAGCTGGCAAAAAATCTTTCTGCATGGATTCGGCCCAGTCGAGAGTTACTCGAATCCATTTGTTGTTCTTCACAACAAAATACGCGCGGCTCTGAATCCCTTTCGCTGGTGAATAGCTGATCTGGTACGCATCGAGACCGTCGATTTTAGTCTTCATTGAGCGTGCGCTGCGTGGATAATTCCCTTTGACCTGATTGAAGACTTTGTCAACATCCAATTTCTTCGCATCAAGGACATCTACTTGGATTATACAGTCGGCGCGGTAGCCCTTGATGGACACGGAAGTTATGATATCTCCGGAAGCTCCTTTAGGAGTCGCAACAAAATTGCTTGGATACTGTATGACGAAGTTATCGTTCTGGTACGATGAAAATGTCTGGGAGGGAACAAGATCTTCCGGCTGCTGCTGCATTGCAACTGCTTTCGGAATTATTTGGTACGTCAATTCCACACTATCAAAAACATCCGAGTATCGATTGAAATCCTCGTTAAATCCGGCTGCTTCGTAACCGTATGTCATGCTGTCTGCAACGGTAACCACACGGTAGGAATAAACCGTGTTCTTGCTATCGATCTTCAAAGCATAAGGTATCTTCACTGCCGGGTTTCCTGCTAACGTTGTTTGCACGTCTGAATCGATCTGCGCCTGTTCCTGTCTAAGTTCGTCCTTAACCTGTTGAGCGACAGCTTCAAGGCTGTTAGTATGCGCACTGTCAGCATAGACATAAATTTTTACGCCCGGTTTTCCTTCCGAAGTCGGATCGAAAAATTTATTTGCGGCTTCTTGAGTATTGTAAACCCACACTTTCGCCGGTTGCGCGGATTGCGGCCATCCTACCGGAAGTTTAATTGAAAAAAGGTTGGAACCATCTCTGAAGTCCTGCAACTGTGGAACAGCCACCGGCGTATTTTTCTGGCACGCTGAAAATGCAGTCGCCACAAATAATACAGTTAAGAACTCCTTGATGAATCTTGATTTCATGATATGCTCCTCTATTTGATATGCCTGACTATATTTATGTCCGATTTCTCACAATGTGGGAAGTGTACCAGCATGTCGGAAATCCGGTATGCGCATTATGCACTCCCGACTTACAAACATATTGCAGCAGGACTTCCCTGGATTTGTGTCACTAACAAAATTCTGCATCATTCGGATGCAAAAATATATCAGGCGCAGAGAAAAATAACAACATTTAAAGTGAACCCCTCGCAATTTTCGAGGGTTGATCAAATCAAATGGTTATCGGCGATCTTTTGCTGGAAATTGCAGGAATATTGATTTAAATTTTACCCGCTCAAAGAAACAAAAAGAGGTGATTATGAAAAACCATTATAGTACTAAACTTTCCATGGTCGCAGCTGTTGCCGCAATGGTGATCGCGGGCTGTTCAAGCTATCAAGCAACCAAATCGACGTCAGGTCTGTATTTCAACCCCGACACTGTCAATGCTGGACAGTTCGACACCGGGAAGATGTGGACATTTGATTATCCACCGACAAAATATTTTGAAGACACTTATAATTTCGCGCCTGATTCAACCTGGTTCGACAACGCTCGGCTGGGAGCGCTCAGACTTGCCGGCTGCACAGCTTCGTTTATATCTGATGACGGACTTGTACTGACTAACCACCACTGTGCTCGCGGCGCTCTGGACAAAGTCAATAAACCAGGCGAAGATTTGCCCGATAGCGGTTTCTACTCGCCGACTTTAAGCGATGAAAGGAAAGTTGACGGGATGTACGCCGATCAATTGGTCTTGATAAAAGATGTAACGAGCGAAATACAGCAGGCATTTTCGACAGGGATTACGGACGAAGAAAAAATTGAAAATAGAAATAAAGAAATTCAAAAAATCCAGAAAGAATATTTGAGACAGTACAAGAAAGAAGCTCCTGCAGATTCAATGCTATTCCAAGTCGTTACTTTTTACAATGGCGGAAAATATTCTCTCTACGGTTATAAACGTTATACTGACTTGAGATTGGTATTTGCACCGCAGCTTATCGTGGCATACTTCGGCGGCGATTATGACAACTTTACTTATCCGCGTTATGATTTGGATTTTTCTCTCTTCAGAATTTATGATAGCGACAAGCCGTTGAAATCGGACCATTACTTCAAGTGGAGCCAGGACGGCGCAAAGGAAGGCGATCCGGTTTTTGTTATCGGTAATCCCGGAAGGACGAGCAGGCTTCTGACAGTGTCGCAGTTAGAATTCGATCGTGACTACAGTTATCCGTACATTACCAATCTCCTTCAAGGAACCTATGATGTTTACGCGAAGTTCGTTGAGCAGCATCCTGAGAAACAATTAGATTACCAGACACGCATGTTCGGGATCTCTAATTCTGTCAAGGCGTACACGGGTTATTTAGGCGGGCTGCGCGATCCATATTTAATGGCACGGAAAAAATCGTTCGAGCAAAAATTCCGCGACTCGATCGCAGCAAATCCTGCTTTCGAAGAGAAATACGGAAAAGTGTGGGATGATATAGCAAATATCCAGACTGAGAAGGCGGCGCTTTTCGACAAATCGATCGCGTACAATATAACCGGCATAAATCTCGGCAGGTCTCAATATTTCACCCTGGCTTCACGTCTCGTGCAATATGCACACACCATGGAGCTGCCTGATTCGAGCAGGCCGAAGGATTACAAAGGCGCCGATCTTGATTCACTGAAAGTGAAATTCTTTCCTAAGGATTTCAACGCGGATTTAGAAAAGATGTTTCTCTTATTCCAATTGAAGTCGATGCAAAATTTCCTTGGAACAAGCGACGAAGCATTCAATTCGCTTCTCGGAGGCAGGACTCCGGAAGATGCAGCAGACTACCTAACTTCAGTTTCCTCACTCGGTGACAGCTTGAAAGTGGTCGCCATGCTCAACGAAAATGCGAGCGATATTCTTTCTTCGAACGATCCATTCATCCAATTTGTAACGGCGACCCAACAAACATCGGGAACATTGCGCGCCCAATACCAGAAACTAACGACCGAAGAAAGCGCGAGAGTCCAGCTCCTGGGACAAGCCATCTACGATATTTATGGGACATCGATTCCGCCGGATGCGACATTCACGCTGAGGATCGCCGATGGGGTCGTAAAGGGATACGAATATAATGGTACAATCGCTCCGGCGAATACAACATACTACGGAATGTACAACAGGTATTATTCTTTCGGGAAGCAGTATCCATGGTCGCTTCCAGCAATTTGGCAGAATCCGCCCGCTGATTTCAACTTAAGTACTCCTCTCGATTTTGTTTCAACAAACGATATTATCGGCGGCAACTCCGGCAGTCCGGTACTGAACAAAGATTTGCAGGTCGTCGGATTAATTTTCGACGGCAACATTGAGAGCCTCCCCGGCGACATCATTTATGTCGATACTTACAACCGTTCAGTTGCAGTTCACTCAGACGCGATACCCGAAGCATTGAAGTACATTTATCATGCTGACAGGCTTGTGAACGAGATAAAGAACGGAAAGATAGAGCAGTAAAAAAAGAAGTTAGAAGGAAGAAAATGTGACCGTCACCCTTGAGGTGGCGGTCGCATTCAATAATTTTTACGCGACAGCTTTCACCAGTTCTATCAGGAATTTATGAAACTTCTCGACGCTGTCGATTGCAACGTGTTCATCCGGCGAATGCGGACCGATAATGGTCGGACCGAACGAGATCGTATCTACACCGCCGCCGACTCTGTCATTTATAATCCCGCATTCGAGTCCGGCATGTATTGCCAGCACTTGCGGCTCCTTGCCGTAAAGGTTTTTATAAACCTGTTTCCCCTTCGCGAGCACGGCGGAGCTTACGTTTGGCTGCCAGCCTGGATATCCGTCGCTGACTTTGATTTTAGCGCCGGCAAGCTGCCCGACCGATGCAACTTGCGCCGCAATCATATCTTTCTCGGATTCGATTGAGCTTCTCTGGCTCGTCACGATTGTAACCCCGGCGCGTTCGGTGCGCAGCACGGCAACATTTGTCGACGTCTCAACTAAGCCAAGAATATCGCTGCTCATCCTGATGACGCCGTGCGGCAGCGAGGCAAGTGTTCCGAGAACTTTTTTCTTTGTACCATCGTCTAACACCTGCTTGGCCTTTTTCCCTTTCTCGACAAGGACCTTCACATCCGGATCGACAGACTTGAAAGCGTTTTTGAAAATTTTCTCGCACTCTGCCGTGACCTTCTGAACTTTTGTTTCATCGGCCGCGGGAACAATGATTGTTGCATCAGCTTCGCGCGGAATTGCGTTGTGCTTGCTTCCGCCTTCGAGAGAGACCAGTCTCATCTTCGTCTCCGCATCGATCGCCATTAAAGTTCTCGTCAAAAGTTTCAACGCGTTGGCTCTTCCCAAATGGATGTCGACTCCCGAATGTCCGCCTTTCAATCCGCGTACCATGACATTTAGAGTTGCGACTTTCCCAGTAACAGCTTTTTTCTTTGCCGGAATCGTCATGGTCGTATCAAGTCCGCCGGCGCAGCCAATATAGAGAACACCCTCTTCCTCAGAATCAAGGTTCATCATGATTTTTCCCGTGATGAATCCGGGCTCAATGTGGTTTGCGCCCGTCAGTCCGGTTTCCTCGTCAATTGTAAACAGTCCTTCGATCGGCCCGTGCACAAGCGACTTGTCCTCTAAGAGTGCAAGCAGCGAGGCGACCCCGATGCCGTCGTCTGAGCCGAGCGTCGTGCCGTCAGCTTTGATGAAGTTGCCTTCCCTCAGAAATTTGATCCCGTCTTTCAGAAAGTCATGCTTCACATCACGATTCTTTTCGCAGACCATGTCTGTATGAACTTGCAGAACAACCGTTGGCGAACTTTCTTTGCCGGGACTTGCCGGCTTCAGTACGACCACGTTTCCGACTTTGTCCTGTTTCAACTTCAAACCCATCGCGGTTGCAGTCTTTTTGATATATTCGAGGACCGCTTTTTCGTTCTTCGAGCCGCGCGGAATAGCGCTGATCTCTGCAAAATAATGCCAGATTTTTTCCGGTTTCAAACCTTGGATAACTGTTTCGTTCATGAAATTACCTCCTGTTTGGAGAATTTTGGTTTTGAATAAAGAATTGAACATTCACAATTTGAAATCTCTTGTTCCACCATGCAGAAAGAATCTATGATATGGAGGCGAGAGAAACAACGGACAGAAAACGAAAAACAGACTTATCTAAGTCGCATTTTCTATGCTGATTTTCTTCACTCTTCCGACTTCACCAGTCTCCAGCCGTACCTTTATGCCATGAGGATGCGTCGGAGAATTCGTGAGAATGTCTTTTACGATTCCTTCGGTTAGTTTGCCGGTTCGCTGGTCATGTTTCAGGACAATCGATACCAAGAGTCCCGGTTTTATGTCAGATCGTTTTGTACCGTCCAAATTATTTCCTTCTATATATTTACTGCGATGCGGTAAGTCAAGCTCTCGCGTTGTACCGCGTAATGTAGAGAGCTAAACGCTCAACACGTCGTCAATACTTCTCAATCCCAGATCATGTAGCCACGTGTCACGTCCTATATGATCGCTTTCTAATTTTGGGACCAGTTCAAAAGTTATTTGATTTGGCATGAGTTCAACAACCACATCAGGGTCGATAAGTGAATTACCATAGTAATTGTAAGCTGAATACTCTCCAACAGCAACGAGCTCAATGCACG
Source organism: Candidatus Kryptoniota bacterium (assembly GCA_049278975.1). Taxonomy (GTDB): domain Bacteria; phylum Bacteroidota; class Ignavibacteria; order Kryptoniales; family JAKASW01; genus JAKASW01. The sequence continues at coordinate 19,822 of JBAPNE010000101.1, read as the reverse complement.
TGTCTGCTGCCTCTGGTGTGATGGCGACGTTCCATCCTTGCCGGCCAGTAGGAACGCTTTGGTAAAGAATTCCATCAACTTTCCCCTTATTAATCATTCTTTCACTAAACGCAGCTGATAACAAATAGTTGTAGTCATCTTCATCCTGACGCACTTCTTTAGCAAACTCGCGCGCGAAGAAAGAGGACACAGCCCAGTCATCATCTTTTGTTTCTGGGTGAGCTTCGATAAGCTCTCTAATGCGATCCATAAGCAGCCTTGCAGTAAAATTGGCCTCGGAAAAACTCTCGTTTTGGACAACCGGAACGACAGTTAAATCCTTTACAATTCGCCAACGGCCATAGGTTATCACTCGGCGCCCCTTTACCTTCCTGTCACTCAGCCACCTGCCTAAAAGCTCCATCGCGTTAGTGATCAGCGCATCGAGAAATCTGCCCTGTTCCATTGGACCAGGCGCTAGCGAGGCATAAAAAGCAGTTGAGTTTGGATTACTTGCACGTCGATAAAGATCATTCTTTCCTTGAGGTGCGTAGGTCAATTCCGATTTACAAGTAAAGTGTCTGTCATCCTTATTGGGTCTAGCTCTAATAATGAACGTATCGTGGTGCAATGGGATCACAGGATAATGCCATGCAAGTTCGCCAATCAATTCTTCGGCCTTATCGTGAGGATAAGTTGATAGGTCAAGGTTCTTAAGTTGATCTAAAGCAACCTGGGTCTCATTTCTCATTACGTCAAACCAGCCTTGTTACCGCCAAGTCCGCTGCGGAAAAAAATAATGGGAACGGCATTCCGCGCTTAGACTTGTAAACCTGGCGCACCTGAAGCAAGCGGATTTCAAACTTTGCAGCTTTGCTGAACTCAACCGTCGCAGCTTCGCCCACTTTAAGTTTGACTTCACGGATTCTGTGATCGGGAAACGTTATTGTGATTACCGCATCGCCAAGATACTCATGAACCCGCTTTGCACCGACCATGATCTTATTTCTCTTTGCCATAGAGGAGCCGTTCTCCAGAACGGTAACAATGTCGCGCGCGCCCGTCTTGCGGCGAACGAAAGGTGCGCCCGTTTTTCGAAATTCATACGCGCCGTGGATCATTCCGCGATGACTCCAGTTTTCCTTGATGAACTTAAACGCTTCGTTGATGAGTTTCATCTTCACGTTTCCGATTCGCTGCATCTTCGCGTCGCCTTCGAAACGATCGGGGTGCCAGGCCTTTGCCTGAATGCTGTACGCCTCTCTCACTTCTTCAAGTGTCTTCGGATTGGAAAGTTCAAGTATGCGGTATGCTTCCTGCCAGGTCATGTCAAACGAAGGCTCTTTCCAATTTCTACCAGCTTCTTCATCGTCTCGATATTCCTGGTGGTACCATGGGCTTTCAAAATTTTTTCAATGAAGTTGTTACCGAACGCCGACTTTGCGTATCCCTTTCGACAAAGCAAGTAAACTGTCCTGCCGATTATTTCAAAGTCGTCAATGGAATTTTTCATCATGGTCAATTCTGCAACTTTTTCCTTGGCGGGTTTCCCAGACAGAATCGTAAAATAGATTCGTTCTCCTGTCTTCAATTTATATTCGCTGAAAGGATTTTTCTTTACGATTTCCGCAAGTTCATCGAGCCCCAAGACTAAAATCTCAACATCAAACTTGAACCGATTCTTGATGGCGGCTTTTATCATCTCCTCCAGTTCTGACACGCTTTTCTTTTGGCTTGTGAACACAACGTTGCCGCTCTGGATGTACGTCTTTACTTCGGAGAATCCCGATTTTTCATAAACCTTTTTCAAGTCAGCCATCAAAATAATTTTCCGTCCCATGACATTTATTCCACGCAAGAGTGATATGAATACCGGCATCTAATTCGCTTATCTGTTCATTCGCTCAATGCAAAATCGACCGCCGCCATCGAATGGATCGTCGTTGTATCGAAAACCGGTACGCTGCAATCCGACTGTTTCAGGAGCAAAGGAATTTCCGTGCAGCCGAAAATTATTCCATTTGCTCCTTGATCGGTTAGCCTGTCGACGATGTCTAAATATCTTTTCTTTGTTCCCGGCTTAAAGATTTCTTTGCCGAGCTCGGCGAATATTGTTGTATGTATAAAGTCCCTATCGTTTTCACCCGGGATCAACGTCGTTATGCCAAATTTAGTAAGTCTGTCTCTGTAAAATGGTTGTTCCATGGTGATTTTCGTTCCAAGCAAGCCAACCTTAGTTATTCTCTGTTTCTGCACTTCTCTTCCTGTGACTTCCGCAATGTGTATAAGCGGGATGCGAATATTCTTCTGTACCATGTCGGCGGCCATATGCGGGGTGTTGGCGCACAGGAGCAAACAATCTGCGCCGGCGTTCTCCAACCGTCTCGCGATGCCTATAAAAAAGTCCGCAACTTTTGCCCACTCGTGTGGATCGAGCGGAGGTTTAAACTCTTCCTGGTTCACGGAGTAAAGGAGAATTTTCGCCGAGTTTGCTCCGCCGAGCCGTTTGTTGATCTCCCGGTTTATGACTTTGTAATATTCAACTGTGGAAACCCAAGTGGTTCCTCCGATAAGTCCGATAGTTTTCATTCAATCCTCTGCTAATTAGTTACTGACGATCAACGTAGTGGTACACTCTCGATGTTAAAATGGAGATTCCATAAAGTTATTCTTCCCTAACTTGAAGTGCAACTCGTCCGCGGTGAAAAATTCCGCAAATAAAAATGTGACCGCCGCTTCACAAGTGGCGGCCACACCGTTTTGACGACTTATTTCGACTTAACGGGATACGGCGGAGCTTCGGGGAACGACGCTGGATTCTCCTTTATTTGCTTCAACGCAGTTTGAATCGCCATCTCCAGCTGTGGATCTTTTCCGGCCATGACCGATGCAGGATCGTTGTCAACATAGATATCCGGATCACCACCGTGGTTCTCGATCCACCATTTGTCTTCCTTGCCGAAGAAGCCGTTGTTCGATTGCTCAACCGTACCATTATCAATCGTCGTCTGCGTATTAAGTATTCCGGTCAGCCCTCCCCACGAGAGAGTCCCGACAATCGTTCCAAGATTTCTTGCCCTGAAGTCCATGAGGAATGCTTCTCCATCGGAGCCATTGTATTCATTTGTAATGACGACGTACTTGGCGGTAGATGTGCTTCCCGGATATCTGAACGGCACCATGTTCTCAAGCACATTGTGAGCGACCATTTGTCGTTCCAGTTTGTCGATCATGAAATACTCCGTCCATCCTCCGGAGTTACGCCGGACATCTATGATGATTCCCTTCTTGTACCTGAAGGCTCTCCAGAATTTATCGAACTCTCCGATGTTCTCTGCTCCCATCGCGTTGATGTGCATGTAGCCCAGTTCGCCGTTGCTCTCTTCGGTGACCTTATGAATATTGTTTGTCAGCCATCTGAAGTATCTCAGGTTCGAATTGTTCTTTATAGGAACTATCTCATAAGTCTTTGCCCCTTGTTCGGTAGGCTGGCTGTTCACCGTCACAGTCACTTTTTGATCCTTGATAACCTGGAGATATTTGAAATAGTCTTCGGGTACTTTGATCTGATGTCCATTTATTGCGATCAGGTAATCGCCTTCCTTAAGGTCGATGTCGGGCCGCACCAAGGGCGATTTGAGATCTAAGTTATACTCCGTCGGTCCGTAGATTGTCGCGAATTTATAATAGCCTGAATATCCGTCGGCTACGAGATCGGCACCAAGCCAACCTGTATAGACATCCGACTTCGGTGGTTCCTTAACCCCATTATCTCCGCCGTAAATGTATGTGTGCGACACGCTCAACTCACCAACCATCTGAGACAGTACCCAATTGAGCTGCTGACGAGACGTTATATAAGGAATGTACGCGCGATACCTGTCGCCGATCGCTTTCCAGTCCAGACCAAACATGTTCGGGTCGAAGAAGAAATCCCTGTACCATCGCCGCGTGTCGTCGAAAATCTGGTGCCATTCCTTCTGAAGATCGACAGTGTAAGTCATGCCGTCAAGCTTCAACATATCTCCGAGCTTCTTGCTCTTATATGCATCTTCCCATGTGGTCGTGTAAATGTCTTTGTCCTTCTCCACAAGAAGATGATCCCCATTAATCGAAGTGCCAAAGTCTTTGATCTTGTCATCAAGCACGACTTCCTTCTTATCTTTCATATCGAAGATATGTAGGTCCCATTTGGTCTCACCTTTCGGTTTGAATATCTCTTCATATTCATCCTCGGTGAACTTCGGTACAGAGCACCATGCAACTTTGCCGTTCCCGGCTTTGAGGAAAAAATAATTTCCAGACGGGACAGGGAGCGGGAACGTCCGTTGTTGAATTCCTTCGAGATCGACATGAAACGCGTCGGAAGCTTTTGGCTCTTCCTTATCGACCGAGTCTTCGAAAGGCGGTTTCAATCCTGCCTGTAGCTGTACCACCATCACTTGCTGCGGTGCGGGTATCACATGATTGTCCTCATAGAAATCCATTTGGACATCAAAATTCCTGCTCGACAAGTAATACAAATATTTACCATTCGCATCGAAGGTCGGATTGATGTTGTCGAAGAAGTCATCTGTGATTGCGTAACTTTTGTTTCCGTCTAGGCTGTAAAGATAAATAACACTGTTCTTGTTGTAATGGACAAAGCTATAAGCAATCCATTTACTGTCCGGCGACCAAGTGTAATCACTTATTTCCCAATAGAATTCGTCGTTCTTCATTTGATTAGACTCGGCGAACTTATGAAGAGCCTTCGAGTCAATTTCGACATAATACAGGTCGAAGGTTTTATCGCCGAACAAAATCTTTTTGCCGTCCGGCGACCACAGAAGATGATAGTCATACTTGTTCAACGACTTTGTGAGCTGGGTCCACTCGCCGCCTTCGACATTCTGAACATATAATTCATACTCTCCTGTTTTGTCCGAGAAGAATGCAACCTGCTTTCCATCCGGAGATATCTGCGGATAAATCTCTCGCGTACCCGGTGTGTTTGAAAGATTCAGAGTTTGCCCCTCATCAGTTGGCACAACAAACACATCGCCTCTCGCCTCAAGGGTTACCTCCTTGCCGTCGTTCGACAACGTTGCACAATGGATGTAATCTTTTGGATTAACGACCCTGTCTCTTAATTCCCATTTGTCCGAAGGAATATTCACGGTGATTTGTTTCGAGACGCCCGTGTTCACATCCATCACGTTCAGATAACCGTCATGCAGATAGACAATCTGGCTGCGGTCGGTGGACGGCGTCATGACATCCACATCATTATAGTTCGTCAATTCAGTGACAGCTTTCGTCGTGAGGTCTTCCTTATAAAGATTGGAAATTCCGTTGCTACTGTCGGAAACATAAAACATATAATTCCCAATCCACATTGGATAAGAATTAACGCCAACGTAATTGGTAATCGAAGCAAACTTGTTGCTATTGAAATCGTACATCCAAATATCAGGATGGAAACCGCCTTTATATCTCTTCCAGTAATAAGCTTCGGGACCTTTCCTTACGTAAAGGATCTTATTGCCGTCGGGAGAGAAGCTACAATCAACTCCGCGGTCCAACGGGAACCGTTGTGGAGCAGATCCGTCTTTGTCAACAAAATAGAGATTGGGATCCCTCATGATAAAATTTTCCCAATAAGATCTAAAGACAACCCGTTTACCGTCGGGAGTCCATGTTACTGTTTCTGCTCCTCCCGGATTGTAAGTAATCTTCTTCGGTGTTCCACCTTCGGATGGCATTACGTAAATGCTTTGTGCACCATCATAGCTTGCCGTGAAAGCGATCAACTTTCCGTCCGGCGAGAATCTCGCGCGGTATTCGTCGCCGGGAGAAGTCGTCATTCGCATTGCGGTTCCCCCGTCGGAACTTACCAGCCAGAGATCGCCTTCGTATGTAAATACAATCTTATTACCGTGGATGTCCGGGTCCGTCATAAATCTTCCCAGTTCCTGTGCGAAACAGCTGGCAACAAACAGGAAGATGAATGTTACAAGAAGTTGAATGTTTTTCATGGATGTCTCCAATTTTTTTATGCGATCAAGTCTTACGACGAAGTGAAGAGGTTTGTTTCGGTATTTCCGCTCTTGCCTGTTTAAATTAACCTATCCAGTTTTCAACAACAAAAAGGATTGCGAATTACTCTCTTGACCACACCACCTTCGCTCTGCAAAGCTCAGCATTATCGCCTTCGCGTTTAACTTCACAATAAAAATAATCCCCCGAGTTTCCAACCGAGACGAAAACGCGATCGCCAAGTCCTGCCTCGGCAAGGAAATTCACTTCAAATGATTTCAGACTCTTCGTGCCATGATATTCGACTGGAAAACCGTCTAATATCCACTGGACATACTTCGATGAGTTGACATGTTTGTTGACATCTAAGTCGGAATAACGAACAACATATTCGAAATCCGTCCGCTCAGATTGCTGTGCCTCAATCTTTTCAAGCTTAATTTCCAACTCATTCCTCTCCAATTGCATTGGGAAATTTTTGTTAAGCGTATCTATTCTTTGAATCCGCTGAGTCTTCCTGTCGATTATCAGCCAAGCCGATGTTGCAGAGACAAGCTTATCTCCGGATCGTGAATGAATTATAAAATCCCGCAAGCCGAAAAGTTTATCAGTCCCTTTTCCCCATGTTTCCACGACAATCTCGTCGTCCCACTTCGGCAGATCATGGAACACGGCAAGAAATCTCGATAGCACCCATAGCTGTCCTCCATCTTCAAGTTCAGAGTAGCTGAATTCCGTATTTTTTGTGTGCGCCCACGCGCTGTCAAGCATAAAACATAAAAGCAAACTCGGTTTCGCCCGACCTTGAAGGTCAACTTCATAAGAATGAAGTCTATAAGTTTGTTTGTGAATCGCGTTACTAGAATTTTCCATTTTGTTCTGTCGATTCTAAGAAAATTGCTGCAAGAGCGCAACTTCCATGAACACGAGATGCAAATAAATTAAAAGCCTTTGATTTACAAGGTGGCCGCATAGTGCGGCCACCAATCGCGCAAACTTATTTCGGCGCCGGTCCTTCCGTCACCTGTACCAGATCGTCCACACGAATCCACTTCGCATAGGCCGCCTTGACATCTTTCCCATTCAACTTCAAATATCGCTGCGCAGCAAGTATCGGCTCATTCAAAGGAAGATCGGCAGTGGCTCTTCCGAGCAAGCCGTACGCAATGCTGCTCACGCTCGATTCAGAAAGCGGGATCTCGCGAAGCAGAAGTGCCTTTGCCTGTGTCAACTCTTTCGACGTGACTAACGAATCCTGCATCTGCTTCAGATCGCGAACGATTATGGCGCGTGCCTGTGAAACTTTATCGGGATCGCATCCGTAACTTACTTGATAACTGCCGCGAGTTTTAGAAATGTTAAAACTCGATCCGACATAATAGACCAATCCTTCATTCTCGCGCAGGTCACGATAAAATCTCGTCGCGTAAAATGCGCCGCCAAGAACATGGTTGCCAAGCTCCAATGCGTAATAATCTGGATCCGACCTCGTTATTCCCAGAGTCTCGGAAAGATAAACCCTTTCCTGCACCCGGCTTACATCAGGCACCTCTGCTGTCGAGGGTTTGCTGAGTGGAACAGGCAGCAAATCTGTTTCCGGTTTCGGACCAGACGCTTTCCAATCTTTGAAATAATTCCAGATAATTTCCTTAACGGTATCCGGGACCACATTCCCGACAACAACTATTGTTGTCATATCGGGCCGAAAAACTTTAGAGTAATAATCCTTTTCGTCTTGGAGATTGAGTGAATCGACTGTTGCGGGCGTCGTCTGTCGAAGCGCAGGGTCTCCTTTCGGAAGAAGCGCAGTATTAATCGCTCGCGTCGTCAGATAATCAGGACTTTCAAGCTGCCCCGCCACCGTCGCGGCTGTTTGCCGTTGAATTATTTTGAAGGCCTTCTCGGGGAGCACAGGATTAAGCTCATTGTCGGCAAGGAGCTGGACACCTCTTCGAAAATTATTGCTGAGGACTCGAAGAGAAAAACTTGAACCGGCGGATTCGTCAGCGCCGATTGCATCGAGTTCCTTCTGAAGTGCCACTCGATCAAGAGTCGTTGAGCCGTATTCAAACAGCCGGTTCAGAATCCCGGCTGTGCCATCTTCGCTATCCGGCTGCTGGAGCTGCGGATTATTTTTTATACCTCCGATGACGGTAATCGTGTTGCTTATAGATTCAGGTTGGACGATCAGCTTGATTCCATTTGGAAGCGTTGTTACCGTCGGGTTAGTGGTCGGGTTTGGAACTGAAAGTCTTCCAACTGCGCTTTCAGCCCATGATGGCAGAGCGACTTCCTTCGTTTCCTTTGGAGCAAAAGATTCAGCGCCGCCAAAACTGCTCGAAGAGATCGGCTTGCCGGATGACTGCGGAGTCAATACCGCAATCAAAGCATGACTCGAATCAATGAAAGCTCGTGCGACGCGGTTGACATCATCAACGGTTACTTTCTTCATCGCATCGAGGTCATCATCCGGAGATTGCCTCCCTTCGATTGCCACGGCACCCGACCATGCCGACGCCAGGCCTGAAATGGAGTTCTTCTGGAACTCCGCATCGGATATCTCATGGCGCTTCGAAGCCTCGACAAAGTCGGCAGAAACTCCATTTTTTAATTCCTGAGATAACACATCACTAATATCCCTTACAAGATCATTCGAGTCGTAGCCTTTCGGGAACACCGCGATAGCAAAACCAATTCCTGATTTAGGCAGCGAATAATATTGAAAGCCCGCATACAAGGCTTTCCCTTCGGGGACAAGCGAATATAATTTCCCGCGCTGGTTACTCAGAACATCCGAGAGAACTTGAGCCGCAGCATAGTCCGGGCTGTCTGAGCCGGGAAATCGATACGTAATCACCGCCAAACCATATGGCAGGTCCGTCGGCATCCGAAGCGTGTCTGATTTAACTTCCGTGAAATTAAACGCCGGCTTCGCGGGCAAAATGCCGGAGGGAATATCTTCGAAAAGTTCCTTCACTTCCGTCAAAGCCTTTTGAGGATCGACATCGCCGACTATCACCAAGACTGCATTGTTCGGAACATACCACTTCGCGTGGAACTCGCTCAGCATCGCCCCGCTCGTGCTGTCAAACGAAGGGCGCGTGCCAAGCGCATCGTGCGCATACGGCGTATCATGGAACATTGCATCAAGGAGCTTAATGAAAAAAATATACTGCGGATTCGATAAATCTTGTGCCACTTCCTGCTCGATTGCCCCGCGTTCCTTGTCCCAAAGGCTGTCCGTACTTAGAATCCCTTTCATTCGAATCGCTTCGATATGAAGTGCAACATCAAGATCTTCGGAAGGAACCGTTAAAAAATATTGCGTAACCATCTGCTGAGTATCCGCGTTGAAGTCGCTGCCCATTGCAGCAGTAATATCCGCGAGCTGTGAAGCCGATAAGTCAGGACTTCCGCGGAACATCATATGTTCCAGGGCGTGTGCAGTCCCCGGAAATCCATCCGGTGCTTCGTCGGAACCGACCAAGTAATTTATTTCCGTAGTCACAACCGGCGCCAGGGAGTTTTTCACGATTACAACGCGAAGACCGTTCTTCAACTTCGCGCGAAGGACGTTTCCCGAATCGGGAACTCCGGGCACTCTCGCTTGAATCGATATGGAAAAACCAAATATAATCCCCCAGAAAAGTATCAACCCCGATAAAAATAAAAATTTAGAATTGTGTTTTGGCATCGCTTTCTCTTTCTCGCTTTGGAATTTCTTTTTCATTTTTTCCTCGACTTGGTTTAATTGCACTAACTAAAAACAGAAACAGTTGGTAATTTACAATTGATAATTGGAGATCGACAATGTCTTTCAAGTTCTCCTTTTGAAAGAACTTCTTCTGTTTTTTTGCTGGTGACTTCCACCTCGTTGATACCTCTTCCGCTGTGGTTCACTTACTTGCAACGCAAATTTCGGCGGAGGAAGCGGAGTGAGAAGATCATCTTCAGGATAAACAGATTTGATATCTTCACCTAAATATTTTTTGATTGCCGGAAGACTGTACGAATCAGTCTCTGTAGCAAAACTTATGGATATCCCGCTCGCACCGGCTCTTCCTGTTCGCCCGATGCGGTGGACATAATCTTCCGGATTTTCCGGCAGAGTGAAGTTAACCACATGGCTTATTCCTTCGACGTGAATCCCGCGCGCCGCAACATCGGTTGCAACCAAAACTTTTACATTGCCGGAGCGAAAATTTTCAAGACGCTTGATTCGTCTGACCTGTTCGACATCTCCCGATAACAGCGCGCAGTTTATTCCATGCGACGAAAGCCTGTCTTTCAATTCTCTCGCGGTATCTTTTCTGTTAGCGAATACCATGACCCGCTGAAGTCCGCGAACCGCAATTAAGTTGTAGAGAACCTTGAATTTCTCCGAATCGGTCGTAAGATAAAAAATCTGTTTAATCGTTTTCACCACAACCTGTTCCGGTTCGATCTCCACGATGCTCGGCTCGCGTGTCCATCTTGAAGCAAGCCGATTTACCTCCGGCGTTAACGTTGCGCTGAAAAGCATTGTCTGCCTCTTCGTCTTAGGCGGGGTGCTTTCGATAATTCGCCTCACATCCGGAATGAATCCCATGTCTAACATCCTGTCCGCTTCGTCTATGACAAGAACTTCAACTTTGTCAAGGCGAATACTTCCCTGTTGCTTGAAGTCGAGAAGCCTGCCGGGAGTCGCGACAACAATATCAATTCTCTCCGCAGCCAAAATATCCCTCTGCTGTTTGTATTCAATTCCGCCGAGCACTGCGGCGATGTAAAGGCCTGAATATTTAGACAATCCGTCGGCGTCTTTTTTTATTTGCAGCACTAATTCCCTTGTCGGAGCAAGTATCAAAGCACGCGGTGCCTTGCGGTTCGGCTGCTTCATTGGATTTTTCAAGAAATGGGTAATGATCGAAATAAGAAATGCGGCGGTCTTGCCTGTACCAGTTTGCGCACGGCCTGCAGCATCGAGCCCTTCGAGCAGATTCGGAAGAATGCCGGCTTGAATCGGCGTGCAATAATTAAAACCCAAATCGGAAATTGCATGCATAACTTCAATCGGCAAATCGAAATCCTGAAACCGCTTCTTCCCATCAACCGGTGGGACAATGAACTGTGAGCCGTCCCACGGCGTCCCGCCCTGAGAAGTCTTAAATTTATCAGGATGATCCTCGGCCGGCTTCCTCAGCTTTTTTCCCGAAAGCGGAGGCTGAAAACCGGAGTTTGATACTTTCTCTCCCAACGTGAGAGGCCCGGCGTGAGGATTTCCATCTTCCGATTTCCATTTTCCTGGGTGCGATTCTTTTTTACGTTTGATAAACAACTTACTTAGGAATTCTTTCAGCAACTTTTCTCCAATATTTTTATTGCGTTAAATACCTGCTATCAGCCGCGGCCTATGAGCTAATCCGCTGTACCATGACAGCTTCTCGTTCGAGCTTTATTCCGAATTTTTCCTGCACACACTTTTCAATGTCAGACGCCAGTGATAGAAGTTCGTTCGCCGTTCCGGAATAGTTCACTAACGCGAGAGCGTGGTTCGAAGATATTCCGACACCGTCTCTTTTGTAACCTTTGTTAAAGCCGGAGTTCTCGATAAGCCACGCAGCTGAAATTTTTATTCCATTCGCACTTTTGTAAGAAGGTGCGCGCTTGATTCGATTGAAATTCAATTTTTCCATGAAATTTCCATAGTCGACATCAGTCAGGATCGGATTCACAAAAAATGATCCAACCGAACGCGAATTAGGGTCGTTCGGGTCGATTACCATAGATTTTTTCCTGCGAAGCGCCAACACTGCTTCTCTCACATTTTCCAGACTTGTTTCTCCATCCTTAGGTTTTCGTCCTCCGGTTTCCTTTTCTTTCGATTCGATATAATCTCTAAGTTCCTCATACTTTACAGATGGCTTTCCTGACTTACTAAACCTATAGCGAACTTCAACAATTACAAATTTATTTTTGTCGTTTGTTTTGAACCTGCTCTTTCGGTAACCGAACTCACACTCGGCTGACGTGAATTCTACAAGCTCAAGTGATTTCCTTTCTATAGCTTTCACAGCGAGAATCGTGTCTTTCACTTCCTGCCCGTAAGCGCCGACATTCTGGATCGGCGTTGCGCCAACCGAGCCGGGAATACCTGATAGGCACTCGGCGCCGGCGAGATTCTTTCTTACACATGACTTAACTAAATCGTCCCAGACTTCACCTGCATTTGCAGACACTTCCGCGTGATCGCCGTCATCTTCACGCTTAATTCCTTTGAGATCGATCTTGACTATCAAACCATCGAAGCCGTCATCTGGAAAAACAATATTACTTCCGCCGCCGAGGATTTGCACTGCCAACTTCTCACTCTCAGCAAATTGAAAAGCAGAACGAATTTCGTCGATCGTTGCGCACGAAATAAAATATTTCGCGTCGCCGCCAAGTCCGATACTCGTGTATTCAGAAAGATGAATGCTGCACTTCAAATCCGCCAGTTTTTCTTGCAAAGGCATAATACATTAAAGATAACCAACTCGGAGGAGATAAATAGCATGAATTGAGTGCCATTATAGCAACCATGCAAGCTCTCACAAAAAACAATTGCTTTCTTGGAGGGCTTGACATCAGCCATGATGGGCTCTATATTTTTTGTGGAATAAAAAAGGCTAATAATGAGTCGCAAGCTTCATATTCTTCTTATAGTATTTATTTTTTTCAACACTGTAAAGAGTTACGGTCAGAGCGCCGTCCCTTTTTTGATGATTCCCACTTCAGCCGAAGGAAACGGAATGGGCGGCATTGCGGCCTCACTGATTTCAGACGATGCGATCTCCACGATCTCGAATCCGGCACAACTCGGAATTTTTAGTCTCGATAACATTTTTAACGCCAGCACTTACACTCCGAAGACACCATGGCTACCAAGCTTTTCAGATGAATTAAGCTTAGATGCCACAGCATTTAATGCCGGAATAAACTTAAAAAATTATATCCCTCTTCCGGCTCCGATCAGTCTCGGCATCGGATATTCGCAGGTTTACTTTGATCTGGGCAATTTCAACCTCACTTCCCTCAGTAATCCTCAAGTAATTTCATCGTTCCACGCCTATGATAGATGCGATAATCTCTCTTTCGGAATTGGAATCGATTACAAAGTGAAACTTAGCTTAGGTTACACCTTCAAGTGGATAGATTCGGAATTACCGGGAATCGGATCGGAGGGGCAGGTCGGGATTGACGCAGCCAAGTTGCCAGCTCATGATTATGGAGCCATCTTACAAGTTCCCGTAATAGATGTTATTTCGGATGCATCAGAAATGCCAATTGAGTTCAATAACAAAGTGGCTCCAATGTTCGATTTAACATTCGGTTATGAGAGAAGAAATGTAGGCGGCGAAATCAACTACGACATCCAGGAGCAGTCCGATCCGCTTCCTCGCCAAGGTGTGCTTGGATGGAATTTTGAGATTGGATTTAAATCCGAAATTTGCAACCGGCCATGGAAACTGCTGTCATTTACTTGGGGAAGAGAAGCGGAGGATATTCTCGTAATAGCTACCTACCCTGAAAACATTTCTGCCGCAGGTGACACCACCTATTCAAGAATTATTTCATACAAGAACGGTCTTGGTGGAATCAGACCTTTCAATAATCTGGTTCTCGGTCACACTTACGGTCAAATATCTCTTCAAACGGGGTGGCAATTCCAAGTTGCAGAATGTTTCTATATTCGCGGTGGATCATATACGTCGCCCGATGAACTTATTTATTCCACTCATGGCGAGAGCTTCAAGCTAAATGGATTTCTCCGGCTTCTCGCGTCATTGAATATCATCGAGCCGGGGTCAAAATTATTTTCTTGCTTTCTCGATCACTTCGATCTCCAGTACCATGTCAGCAACTACACGAGCACAAGCAGCCCCATCGACGGCACGACTTTCAAAGCGATTAATATCGTAATAAGGTGATTGCTTTTGCTCGTCCGTTATTCCAAGCCGCTCATCAGCATCCCCGACAGCAGCTTCGGGTAAAAGTAAGTTGACTTCTGCGGCATCACTGCACGTGCGTCAGCAACTTCCCGCACCTGCTCCACTTTCGTCGAGTTGAGGATAAATCCAATTTGCCCTTTGCCTCTTTGGATTACGCTGTCAACTTCATCCTTATCAATCGTGTAATTAATGTTCAATTTTTTCTCCTGCGCTTCCTTCGAGATTCCGAGAGTCTGTCGGAGGACAAAATCGTGAAGAAGCGTGACGTCGAGTTTCTTCACAGGCAGAGGAACATCTTCCTTCACGATTGAGAGGACATCTGCACCGTTTTTCAATTTCATCAAATAATATTTCTTTTGCGGCAGTATCATCCCGAAAGAATAATCACCGGCAAAAGCGAGCGATCTTGACAGATCACCCACATTCGACTTCGCCGTCAAATCGAAAAATGTTTTCACTGCCTCTATGAGTTTTTCCGAATCAAAATCGCTCACACTGTGGATTATCCTGTGAGTTGGATAAACAACAAGTCCGGAATCGAATATATTCGTGAAGTACATCATTATATAATTATAAGCTGCTTCATCTTTCGCGGAGTTTACCCCGCCGTGCGGGGGATTCTTCTCGCGCATCAACCTTTGATATTCCAAGGCTGTCTCATATCTGTGGTGACCATCTGCAATGTAAACAGGGGGCCTACTTAGAATATTTTGAAAAGTCCTAAGCGTTGCAAGTTCCGTAATTCTATGAATTTTATTGTTCACTCCATCTTGGTCGGCTTCCAAGTAAGGCTTTACATTCTTGAGTTTGTCGTATTCTTTTTCCAGTGTTTTATTCTCGTCACCGTACAGACTAAATATTTGACTGAAGCTTGCCTTAGTGGCAATCATCAAATTCAACCGATCTACTTTTGGTCCAGAGAGTGTGTGTTCATGAGGAAGAACCCCGCCGGCTTCAAACGGCTCCAGCTTGATCCACGATACGAATCCGCGGCGTGTTGCCATTGTGCCATCTTGAGTCGTAAATGTCTGGAAGTACGGATAGATCGCCGGTTCATTATCCTGGACGAGAACTTTTTCTTTCAGCATCCTTTGCATTTCGGAAGCCGCCGCCGGGTATGGATTTGACTCACGATTGAGATCGAGCCTGATAATGTTGTTCGGATTTCTCTTATAAAGTTCGTTCTGAAGTTCCTTGTTGATCACGTCATAAGGCGGGGCAACAAGTTTTGATAAATCTAATGTGGTACTATAATGGATCGCTTTGAACGGTTTGATGATCGCCATTTCTATTCTCCTTTTCTCAGAAGATATAATAACAAGCGAGGGTTTTTAATTGCAAGGACTGAGCGAGACGCAGCCGACATTTAAGAATCAACTCGGCTATTGGCTCGTCGTGGATAGCCGAACAATAAATTGTCTCTTCCTGACTTCCGATTTTTGACTTCTCTTATCTGTACCCTAATTGCGATAACTTATTCCTGTCATTCCTCCAACCGTCTCTGACTTTCACAAATAATTCCAGGAACACTTCATGCCCGATCATTTCCTCGATTTGTTTTCTGGAGTCTTGTCCGATCTGCTTCAACGCTGCGCCTTTTTTTCCGATGATTATTCCTTTTTGAGAATCTTTCTCGACATAAATGACCGCGCGTATGTAAGTCTTGCGTTCGGTATCGCTTTCCCTGAATTCTTCAATCTCGACCGTGGTCGAGTAGGGCACCTCTTCCCTGAATGTTTTAAAAATTTCTTCGCGTACCAGTTCGCTTACAAAAAACCGTTCATCTCGGTCGCTTACATAGTCCTCGGGGTAAAGCGGATTTCCCTCAGGCAAATACTTCACGATTGTATTCTTCAGGTCATCCAAATTTTCGCCGGTCAGCGCTGAGACCGGGACGATCTCTTTGAACGGATAAATTTCACTCAACGATTGAATGACGGGAAGCATTTCGTTCTTCTTCACGAGATCGATTTTGTTAAGCACCAGGAAAACCGGCCTCGCATCTTTGGATCCCGAAAGGTGTTTAATAGCGTTTGAGTTTTTTAATGAACCGACTGAACCTTGATTACTCCCATCAACGAGGAATACAACAACGTCCGCATCGTTCACCGCTTCGCCCGCAGAAGCCATCATCACTTCCTGGAGCGCATACTTTGGTTTGATAAGTCCGGGCGTATCCAGAAAAATAATCTGATAATTTTCCCCGGTGAGAATCCCCGCAATCTTGTGACGGGTTGTTTGCGGCTTGGGAGTTACAATGGAGAGTTTTTGGCCGAGAAGCGCATTAAGCAAAGTTGACTTACCTACGTTCGGCTCACCAACCAGTGCAACGTAGCCGGAAAGATAACTCATAGCTGACAACCGGATACCGAAGGCTGGGATCTCTTACAATGCAGCTTCGCCGCTCTCCTCTGTTCGGACTCGGATAGCGTCTTCAACAGGATACACGAAAATTTTCCCGTCGCCCACCTGACCGGTCTTCGCGCTCTTAATAATCGTATCAACGATCTTATCAACGCTTTCATCCGGCGTGATGATCTCTATTTTCATCTTCGGCAGGAAATCAATTTGGTACTCCGAGCCACGATACATTTCTGTGTGGCCCTTCTGGCGGCCGTATCCTTTGACCTCGGACACCGTCATACCCTTAATTCCGATTTCGATGAGCGCTTCACGAACATCGTCGATCTTGAAAGGACGGATAATTGCTTCGATTTTCTTCATAGTAGCCCTTGTTTAAAAGTGAAAATTACTTCCATCATCTAAATATTGACAAGAAGGAATGAAGATGCAACCAAGACATAAAATTTACCTCAAAAAGTTTCAATTGCTTATCACTGCAGGCGCAAACCTCGTCAACCTCATGAACATAGATTTGTAGTCTTCAAAAGAGTTTCACGGTTAATAAGCGAAGGTCAACAAGTTTCTTCGCTCATCATTTCAAACTCGCATAATACTCGCAGACATTGTTGACCACGCATTCCTCGCAATGCGGGTTAGTTGGACGACAAACTTCCCTGCCGAGGAACGACATCCCCATCCCGGCTTCTCCCCAATTTTTCTGGGGTATCTTCTCCATAATTTGTTCTTCAATTTTTTCCGGTTTAGTTCCAGTCGCAATTCCAATCCTCGGCGCGACACGGAGAACATGCAGGTCAACTATCACACCTTCGGCTTTGCCACCCGATTCGCTGATGATTACATTCGCGGACTTTCTTCCGATGCCCGGAAGTTTCGTTAACTCCTCAAGCGTCGTTGGAATGTTTTTGTCGTCATGAACTATTTTTGCGATAGAAGTAATCCACTTTGTCTTATTTGAAAAATTGGAGACGCTATCTATATACTTGTAAAGGTCTTCCGGTTCAGCTTTCGAAAGGTCTTTCATCGAAGGAAAAGCCTTGAAGAGGTCCGGCGCCAGTGAGTTTATGTGTTTGTCGGAGTCCCTTGCCGAGAGCACGACCATGACGACGAGCTGGAATTTATTTTTATAATTTAAAGGATGCTTCCGTTTCCCATATTTTTCAAAGAGAGGCTTTAAGGCTTTCGCCCAGTCCTGCGTACCCTGAGTTCGGGATTCCGCTTTGCGGTGGACCGTAACTTTAGATTGACCCTTCATACAAGAAACTTAGAGAATGCGGGAGACAAAATCAATTTCAATAGAGATTGATTCGCATTGTAATCAATTCCTCCCGTTCGTAATTTTAATGCAGAGATGGAGAAAAAATTTTGATAGCGAAACTGGCACTTGAAAACGGAACGATCTTCACCGGTGAATCATTCGGCGCATCTGGCGAAACTGCCGGTGAAATCGTGTTCAACACAAGCATGATCGGCTATCAAGAAATTCTCACCGATCCATCTTATTGCGGACAAATCGTTACGATGACTTACCCGCATATCGGAAATTACGGAATCAATCCAGAAGATGCCGAGTCGTCAAAGCCGCAGGTTGCAGGCTTCGTTGTCAGAGAGTACAGCAAATTCTACAGCAACTTTCGCGCGACGGAAAGCCTCGGCGATTACTTAAAGAGATACGGAATAGTCGGCATGGAAGGGCTTGACACTCGTAAGCTAGTGAAAATAATTCGCGAAGCAGGCGCGATGAATGCCTTGATCTCCACAACAGATCTCGATGATGGATCGCTTGTGAAGAAGGCGAAAGAATGTCCTTCGATGTCCGGACTCGATTTGGCGAAAGTAGTCACCACGAAGACTCAATACAATTTCTCTATGGACGATAAATCCCCCGCTCCCCAATTTTTGAGAGGAAGGATCAAAGGGGAATTTAAAGTCCTCGCGTATGACTTCGGCATCAAGACAAACATACTCAGGAAACTTTACCAGCGCGGCTGTGAAGTTACGGTTGTGCCGGCAAATTTCCCTGCCGCCGAAGTTATGAAGTGGAACCCTGATGGAGTTTTTCTCTCGAACGGTCCGGGCGATCCCGCGGCGGTTACTTACGCGATTGAAAATGTGAAGAAGCTGATCGGGAAAAAACCGATCTTCGGAATTTGTCTCGGGCACCAGATACTCGCGCTTGCGGCGGGAGCGAAAACGTTCAAACTGAAGTTCGGGCACCGCGGCGCTAATCATCCGGTGAAAAATTTATTAAATGGTATG
Source organism: Candidatus Kryptoniota bacterium (assembly GCA_049278975.1). Taxonomy (GTDB): domain Bacteria; phylum Bacteroidota; class Ignavibacteria; order Kryptoniales; family JAKASW01; genus JAKASW01. Next base: position 1,235 of record JBAPNE010000101.1, on the reverse strand, counting down.
GTCGAAGTAACTTCGCACAACCATGGCTTCGCTGTCGATCCCGACAGTTTGCCTTCCGATTACGAATTAACACACATAGATTTGAACGATAATGTTTTGGAAGGTTTCCGACACAAGAGCCTGCCGGTCTTCTGCGTGCAGTACCATCCGGAAGCCTCGCCCGGTCCGCACGACAGCGATTATCTTTTCGATGAATTTCTGACGGCAATGTCCCGACGGGATCCTTTCGGAGAAGCCAAAAGTGAAACCGCGCAGATTAAAGCTGCAATGAAATGACGACTACAGTCGTTACGTCAACCCTGATGCGCTTCTGGAATGCACTAAAAGATTTTGTGAAAGGTGTCTTCACGGACCACAGCAAAGGTTCAGGGTGCTGCTGAATGATAATCCTAATTTCCTGAGGAAATCTCTCTTATCCTTTTCTTCGCGTATTCCTTGAATGATTTATTAGCCCCAGTCGCAATTGGCATCGCTACAAATCTCCTGTACCATGAGGCTGCCTCCTTAAGCTTACCAGCCTGATCATGTGCTAAACCTAATTCATAGACAGCTTCGTCATCCCCCAGCTAAAATGAAAGCACACACATGCAAACTTTGCATTCAACTTGGCATTCCATTCATACGTCAAAATAAAAGTCGGCAAACCGACACTTTTTTGTCGTTCTTTTTCGGCACAATGAATGAAGTTATCTTTAAAAAAGGAGTTTGAAAATGCTATCACATAAAATTATAGGATTGTTACTTATTTCAGTTGTTTTGTTCGGCTGCAGCAAGACAATGAACCCGGTCTCCTCATCTTCCTCATCGGGAAACGTCACAATGTCGGCTGTGTTCTCGAACGCCGGAACACCCATCGGGTTCAAGAAGATCGGCAACACAGTTAGCAGCACAACAGCAGTTGATTCCATTCGCATCGACAGCGCAATAGTAGTCCTTGCAGGGATTACATTTGAAAATAACATTGACACCGTTACAGTTGACACATCCAGCGGTATTCCCACGATTAATATTAACGATGAAGATTTGAGCATAACTTTTCCGGGCCCGTTTGTTATTCACGTGAACGACACAACGGCAGTAAGTTTCGCCAGCAGGACTCTTCCAGCAGGGACATATAGCGGAATTAAATTCGACATCTTGAGATTGGGATGGGGAGATAGGTTTGAAGACAGCCGCAATTTCCACAGTGACGACTCGGGCGCAATCGACTCGGCAGTTATGAATTACAGCATTAT
>JBAPNE010000100.1:0-8993 GCA_049278975.1 Candidatus Kryptoniota bacterium | reverse complement strand
TTCTATGCCCGACAAAAAACCATTCAACTTGGCCTTCCCTTTTGTTATGTACCAGTACAAAGTTTCTAATGCTATCAATCATTGGCAAGATGGTGCACAGCATAGAAGATGCGATTAATTTTGACTGTTGCGTTTGACATTTTATAAAAAAATAAACGATGGACCAGGCATCTTTGTTTAAGATCCAGAGACGACCCAGTTAAAAATTGAAATAATAATTCCGGCTATAATGACAAACATTGCATAAAGGGAACCTCTCCAAGGTGTATTTGCTTTTGTTTTCTTGTATAAAAAATAATTAACAACAAAAATTCCCATGCAATATATCAAAGCTACAAAAGGAATTAAATATTTGTAGAATATATTTGGGGTAAAGTAACCAACGATAGGAGATACCATCATTAAAATGGACACGATCAGAAAACCCAGACCAGAGATTCTCAGCAATGACAGAATTACAAGTTTGAGGGGATCTTCAATTTCGTTCCACATTTTGCCGGCAGCCTTTGCATGGAAAGGTAAGAATTTGGTAGAAGACAAATTTTTGAATGCCATTACTAAGCAAACCACACCTATTAATAGGTATAGCACTACAGGTATTAATTCAAGCACTCCTGTCATTTGAACCATCTCTTAAATATTTTCAAAAAATCGGATTTCAGAAGAAATTTCCTAGTTTATCACCTAACATTAGAGCGAACCACGTCGTCCTTTCATAGCATCATGGATGAATAGAAGAGCAACCATGATATATAATGCATGAACGTCGTTGTGGGGCGTTTCAGACGAAACTGCGCTAAGCTCCCTTTTGTTCCGAATTGCTTGCGCTTTCTATGTTATGGAGAATATTGTATATGGTACGAAGCACCTCTTTCGGATTGTATGGCTTCTGGATAAACGCTTTCACTCCTGATTCGATGTAGCCACTGACCTGAATGCTGGAGTTCAGGTCGCATCTCTGCCAGATTATCGAGTAAGTGCGTAATATCTTCCGGCGGCCGAAGATCTATCAGTGTCATCTTGAAAAATTCTTCGCGTGTGTAGTCGTATTTCTCGACAGCAGCATGGTTCACGTCAAGAAAGGCAAGTGTTTTAAGATCGTACACCCACATCGGAATGGGATGATGGTGGAACAGGAGGCCAAAGGCTTCTTCGCTGGATCCAGACTTGGGGGATGTCCCTCTGAGAACTTTCTTGTGTTTCATGGCTCACGACCGCCGTGCTCTATTTGAGAGCAACTTTGCCTAGCTATTAAATCCTGACATATGTAGTTTATCTCGCTCACTTTATCCGCTGAACGACACATGTCACTTATTCCTTTTTTCTAGGTTGCCCATTCGACTTCGAAAGTTATTTCTTTCAAACAATAGTTGCAATTCGGTTCTCTCTTGGCGCAGAAATGACCATTTTGATTAGAAACGACATATTCATCCGCTCTCTTTTAACGTATCTTTTCCTTCCTTTCACTTCTATATAGCCTGCATTAACTTCCAATATGCTAAGGCTGTGATTTTGCTCACATGGTATTTTAATTATTCTTATCTTTAGGTTATATTTGACCCTAAAGTCGAGAGCGATTCTGTAGGTAGTGCCACTCAGTGGCTAACTGATGCCTTATTAGAGGGAGATTAAGATGGGACAGATTGAGAAGTTGAGCGGCCCACTCGACGATGCAGTATTCCGTTTGCTTGTGGAAAACACCTCAGCAGCAATTTACATTTACCAAAACAATAAAATACGTTATGCGAATGCTGCATTTGCCGCCATGGTCGGATACGACGAGGATGAACTTCTTGAGAAAAATTTCTGGGAAGTCATACATCCCGATTTCAGGGAATTAGAAAAGGAATTGGGAATTGCTCGCCAGCAGGGAAAAATTGTACCCGCTCATTACGAAATAAAATTTATCAGGAAGTCGGGCGAGGAACAATGGGTAGATTTTACCGCCTCCATCATAAATTGTCAGGACGAACACGCGGTTTTCGCAACAACTTACGATATTGCAGATCGAAGGATCGCGAAGCAAAAGTTAGAAGAAAGTGAAGAATGCTATCGGCTCCTTGTCAACGGGTCATTGGACGCCATCATGGTACAGTGCGAGGGGGAATTGGTTTATTTGAACTCTGCTGCGTTTAAACTACTGGGTGCCGAATCTCTCAATAAGCTTGTTGGAATACCGATAACGGAATTTGTGCACCCTCAATCTGTAGCGGCAGTTACGGCTTTGTTCAATGCAATAGCGAAGTCGCACAAGCGTGCGGAACTTAACGATGTAAAATTTCTGCGTTCGGATGGATCCAGTGTTGACGTGGAATTGGTAAGCGCACCGACAATTTATTTAGGCAAGCCTGCTTTCCAAGTTTATATCAAGGACTTGACAAAACAAAAACAAGCCCTCGAACAACTGCGCCTTCAAAGCATAGCTCTTAACAGAGCAGCAAACGCAATCGTAGTAACCGACAAAGATGCCTCGATAGTTTGGGCTAATCCCGCCTTTGAAACGCTCACCGGATATTTGCCTCCCGAGTTCATGGGCAAGAAAATAAAGGATCTTGTTAAATCTAATAAGCATGACAATGAATTTTACAAAAACCTTTGGGATACAATTCTCGCTGGAAAAATTTGGCACGATGAGATAACCAATCGACGCAAAGACGGCAGCTTCTACCCGGAGGACATGACAATCGCACCGGTTGTCGATGAAAATGGTGTGACCACACACTTCGTTGCGATAAAACAAGATCTTACCGAGCGCAAAGCAATTGAAGATCAGCTCTTGCAATCTCAGAAATTAGAAAGTATTGGCGAATTAGCGGGCGGCGTTGCCCATGACTATAACAACATACTGGGTGTGATATTAGGGTACACCGAACTTCTCATGAGAAAATTAGGCGATGAGAACCAGGCTCGTTACTGCATAGATGCAATTTTGTCGGCTACGAAAAGAGGGGCTGACTTAACAAAGCAGCTTCTGACATTTGCACAAAAGGGAATTATTTCACCAGAAGTTCTCAACATAAATTCTGCGATCGAAACCACTATTCGAATGCTTCAGACAATTAGAATTATCAGCGAGAACGTGAAGCTTGATTTTGTGCCGGGAAGAAACCTATGGAACGTAAAAATGGACCCGGCTCAATTAAATCAGATCCTTGGCGACCTTACAGCGAACGCAAGAGATGCTATAGGAAAAGTTGGCACTATAACTATCAGGACTGCAAATATTGAGGTGGATGAAGCGTTCGTCCATAATCACGTTGGCTTCGCTGCTGGGAAATACGTTATGATAACCTTTGCAGACACGGGTAGAGGAATGGATCAGGGAACTATGGAACGCGTGTTCGAGCCCTTCTTCACGACAAAATCTAAAAGACAAGCAAGAGGACTCGGGCTTTCTACAGTATATGGGATCGTAAAACGATACAAGGGAAATATTAGTGTCAGCAGTAAACCAGGTGGAGGAACAACCTTTAACATTTATCTGCCAAGCTTTTATGAGGAAACTTCAGACACGGGAGAGAATCTTTCTGACAAGGAGCTCAAAGGGACAGAGACAATTCTTGTGGTCGAAGACGAGGCCGAGCTGCTTCAGCTAGTCAAACTAAGCCTGGAAGATTTTGGCTATAAGGTAATTGCTGCAACAGGACCCAACGAGGCGCTTCTTTTCAGCAAAACTTATCCGGCGGTAATTCATTTATTGCTGGCTGACGTAATAATGCCGGCTTTGAGTGGAAAGGAATTAAGCGACGAAATCATTAAATCTCGACCTGAAATAAAGACCCTCTTTATGTCGGGGTACACAGAAGACTTCTTGGCGCCACATGTGGTTCTCGATAAAGGGATCCATTTTCTAAAGAAGCCGTTCACGTTCGATGAACTAGCTAAGAGAGTTCGCTACATATTAAATCTTAATCCGGAAAAATAGCGAAGAATTTATTTTTTCGGAACCCTCAGCTGCCGGGTGTGGACTTTAACTTTGTAACCCTTGTTCTTTTTCTGCTTACTTACTTCCCTGGCTCCTTTCACAGCAAAAGCTAAAACCGATTCGGCGGGGTTGAAGAACAAGACTTTATATTGTTTCAATTGTTCAGATGCTAGCGCCTCTACCTTTTCCAATTTCCTGCTCCCATAAAACAAAACTTCTAAAATGGTCTCATGGCAATTGCCACGATTTATCAAGTTGACTTTGAAGCCATACACTACAGGAATTTTGCGATCAAATGGCTTAAGACGGGAATATGCAAACAAGTATTATGGAGCTGCACTATTGGAACGAAAATAAGTCCTAGTTTTCTTCTCTATGTCTTCAGCACTTCATACACTTTCTTCGCAAGCCTGTATGGACTGAATGGCTTTTGGATGAAGTCAATGCCTTCATCCAATACTCCTCGGTGCGCAATGACATTTGCGGTGTAACCCGACATGAAGATAGTTTTAATGTTAGGTTTTATGGTTTGGATCTTGTCTCGAAGCTCTCTCCCATTCATCGTGGGCATGATAACGTCCGTCAGGAGCAAATCTATTTCACTCTCGAAGGACTCGCAGAGCAGGATGCCTTCCCCCGGACTTAAAGCAGTAAGCACCTCGTAGCCATATTCCTGCAAGCTATTCTTGGCAAGTTCGAGCAAGTCAGCCTGGTCCTCAACGATCAGAATCGTCTCAGTCCCAACTATAGATTCCTCCGGTTGGTCAGCTTCAGACTTTTCAACATCACCGTGATAGCGTGGCAAGTAAATCTTAAATGTCGTACCATCATCGATCTCACTATAGACATTTATGCTTCCACCGTTTTGTTTTACAATCCCATATACGGTTGAGAGTCCGAGCCCCGTTCCCTGACCCTTGGATTTCGTCGTAAAGAAAGGCTCGAAAATTTTCTCTGTCGTTTCTTTGCTCATTCCTTTTCCCGTATCCGTAAAGCTTATGACGACATATTCACCCGGAGAAAAGTCAATCCGGTTCTGAGTGTAAGCTTCATCTATGGAAGCATTCGATGTTTCAATGGTTATTGTACCGATGTCGTCTATGGCGTCTCTCGCATTGGTTGCCAGGTTAACTAGTATTTGGTCAAGATGGGTTGAATCTATTTTTACGTTACAAATATTCTTTACAGGAAGAAACATTAGCTTTATGTTTTCCCCGATCAAACTCTTGAGCATTTTCTGGAACGATTCAATCGCCTTGTTCGGGTTTAATACACGCGGGGAGATAATCTCTCGCCTCGCAAAAGCAAGGAGCTGCTTCGTGATATCGGCTCCGCGTCTCGCGGCGGAGGCGATGAATTCAACATGATGGTACAGCGGCTCGGCATCACTCATTTTCCTCATTATCAAGTCACAGTACCCAATGATTACCGCAAGGATGTTGTTGTAATCGTGCGCGACGCCTCCTGCAAGCCTGCCTATGCCTTCCATCTTTTGCGACTGCAGCAACTGTTCCTCAAGCTTCTTTCTTTCAGATATATCGTATGCCGAAGCGATTATAGCAGCCTTTCCATGATAGTCTATCGCCGCAGCGCTAAAGTCTATCCATATGGCATCTCCGGATTTTTTGATTATCTGATATTCGTAATGGCTCGGGACATCCTTGCCTCCCATGCGTTCCTCCGCTCGCTTCATTACGAATTCCCGAAAGTCGGGATGAACAATCTCCCTGGGAGCTAGCCGGGAGAGATCCTCGGCTGAATAGCCCCACATTTCCATTGCGGCAGGATTTGCATAAAGGAATCGGTCACCATCGTGGATCCAAATGGCTGCTGCCGAACCTTCGACGAGGCCTCGAAACTTTTCTTCGCTATCACGAAGGGCGATCTCAGCATTCTTCCGCTCCGTGATGTCGTTCGATAATCCCAACACGGCGACTACCTGACCATTTTCATCAAGCACCGGAGATAATCGAGAATCGATCCATTTTTTGCCTGATAGGAATTCCTGAACTACCTCTTGCTGAGATACGCTTTTCGTGGCGATCACTCTCTGGAGACTCTGCAGATTCCGGGAGGCATCGCTCGGTGGGAATATCTCCGTGATGTGCTTTCCGACAAGTTCTTGAGGAGTTGCGTGAAGCTCTGATGCCGCGCGTCCATTCACATAAGACAATCTTCCATCTGTCCCGACAAGGTAGATCATTTCCGGAGACGATTCGGCAAGAAGGCGATATTGTTTTTCACTTTTCTGCAGAGCTTCCTCGAACCGCTTGCGCTCGGTGATGTCACGTGATATGCCAAAGATTCCGACAATATTGCCTGCTTGGTCGCGCATCGGAACCTTCGTCACGGAAGCCCACGTGGGAGGGCGGTCAGTCCACAATTCCTGAACCTCTACGTCCACCACAGGCTTCCCCGTCCTAACTATCTCCTGTTCTTGCTCATAGATTTTTTGCGCACGCTCTTTCATGAAAAAGTCGAAGTCTGTCTTGCCAAGAAGCTCGTCGGCACTGGTTAATCCGCGTTTGGCCACCATGATTGCACTTACCCGCGTGAAATGCCCCTCTGTATCTTTGAAGTATATTGGGTCCAGTGTGTTCTCCAGAAGAGAATTTAAAAGGTATCGCTCATACGCTAACTGTAATGTGGCTTGTTTTGTCTCTGATATATCTTCATAAGTCCCAAGAACGCCGACAACTTCACCTTCAGCATTTCTCAAAGGTACCTTGTTTGTCCTAAGCCATCTAGTCCCCTTATCGGAGGGCTCCGGCTCCTCGTAAGATAATTTCGGAATGCCGCTCTCAATTACTTGCCGGTCGTCGGCACGATAAAGTTCAGCCTGATCTCGCCAACCCATCTGAAAATCGTCCTTCTCAGTAATTTCATCAGGTGAATCAAATCCCGAATCTTTAGCAAATGCCAAATTGCACCCAAGGTAAATGCCATTCTTATCTTTCCAGAAAACACGCACTGGTACAGTGTCCAAAACAGTTCTCAACATTTTCTGCGATTCACTGAGAGCCATTTCCCAATTCTTCCGTTCGGTGATGTCTCTTCCAACCGCTAATATCCGATTCTTTCCGCCTATCTCTGTTCTTCGCAGGGTCATCTCTAACCAAAAGTTTGTACCATCTTTCTTACGAGCGAGCCATTCAAAGGTCTGCGGACCTCCAATGACGGATTTCCGGATATATTCCTGCTCCACCTCTTCAGTATAAGTCTCCCGGTTAGCGCTTAAGTCTCCGATGTTACCCGCTAGAATTTCTTCCTTCGTAGAATAACCATACATTTTCAAGACAGCGTCATTTACATCGATCATTTTTCCGGTTGAAGCGTCATCTATGAAAATGGCTTCACTGGTGGAATTAAAAATTTCACGGTAGTTTTCTTCACTCTCTCTTATCGCTTCTTCGGCGCGTTTGCGGTCTGTAATATCTTGAATTACCCCAGACACGATCCTTCTCTTTTCATCGAATACAGCAGTGGAGTGAATGTCCTTTATTTTTCCAGTGTCGACAGCTTTGATTTTGTACTCAATGTTATAATGTCCATCCTTTTCCAAAAGATTCTTAAGTGCGTCGTCCATCATAGGGCGATATTCAGGAAGTGGCACATCCCTCACTTCTGAATATTTGAGCTTTTCCTCTTTAAGTTCATAGATTCTTAGTGCTCCTTGAGACACAATCATAGTTTGAGTATCAAGATGGAATTCCCAATTGCCGGATTTAGACACAAGTTCAGCGATTACTAGCCTTGATTCGCTTTCCTTAACCTTGCGTTCTTCCTCGCGCTCTTTTGTCTGATCTCGGAAGATTAACACAACACCGGCTACCATGCCGGATTCGTCTCGTATAGGTGCGCCACTGTCGGCTATGGGATGCTCCGCTCCATTTTTGGAGATGAGCAGTGTGTGATTTGCCAATCCAACAACAATGCCTTCCTTGAGAACATGAACCACCGGACTCTCAAGGGCCGCGTGTGTCTCTTCATTTACAATTCGGAAAACCTCATCAAGTGCAATCCCTTTGGCCTCACGTTCCGTCCAGCCCGTGAGACGCTCGGCGACAGGGTTCATCTGTTTGACCAGTCCGTTGATGTCTGTCGTTATCACTGCGTCGCCTATGCTGTATAGAGTCGTCCTGAATTCTTCCTGGACTTCTTTCCGTTCAACCTCCGCGCGGTACATCGCCCGATAGATGCCTGCCTGCCTGTGGCGATAAGCGTAAGCGGTCGCAATGATCGAAATGCCTATGAATAGGACTATGAAAAGCGCAGCGGCGCCGCCCCGATAATTTGCCTCCGAAAGGATTTCATTTGCATCAACCTTCGCGACCATAAACCATGGCGTATTCGGAACGGGCCGAATATCTGCAACAACATCCTCTCCTCGATAGTCCTTTCCTTCAAACATTCCAGTCTTTCCCAATGCCGCCTGCACCGCCGGTACCATTGTTGACGTTAGGGGCACGCGCAGTGAAAGGGCAGCGCCGGCGTTATACCTCAGGTTGTTTAAAAAGACTATGTGGTCTCCTCTTTTTTCAAGCAGCAACGTCTCGGCGCTTCGACTCGGTATTGGCCATGAATTAATAAGAGGGTAAAAGAAATTATCTGCATCGCACCGCAGAACGACGATAGCGGCAGTTCTCCCTGACTCGTTAAGGATGGGAGCCATGGCATCTATGTGCACTTTCCCGTTTGTGCCGCGGAAAAGATCCGTCATCACCGGCTTGCGTTCCAAAACTGTCTCATTGAAGGCATCTCTCTCGGATGTATCCATAACAGACGGTGAGGTGCCGGCAGAGATAAGTGTCCGACCGGTTGTGTCGAGGAGAAATGCTTCGCTGTAGAGCCCGAGGCTGCTTTCCAGATCGAGTCGTTCCCGAACGGAGCTGCGGAGTTGCTCATTTGTTGGAGCATTGACCAAATCGAGAATAGCTCTCCTTGAAAATGAAGTTCCCGCAAGCACACGTGCGTCTTCAAGCCGTTCCGAACGCCAGCTCTCGATTTGCCTGACCTTCAGCTCGGCAACGGATGCGATGCCGTCGTATTTCTCGAGGCGAATCCTGTT
>JBAPNE010000099.1:0-9175 GCA_049278975.1 Candidatus Kryptoniota bacterium | reverse complement strand
CGCCTGAGCCGTACAAAGGCAAAGGTGTAAAGTACGAAAACGAGTACATTCGCCGCAAAGCCGGTAAAGCTGCAGCAACAGCAAAACAGTGATTTGAGGTTTGATTAAATGGGACATCTTGAATTAAAAAAAGAACGACGCGAAAGAGCCAGACGAGGACTTCGGGAGAAAATAAAAGGTACCGCTGCCCGCCCACGATTGGTTGTCTTTAGGAGCCTGAAGCATATTTACGGTGCAATTGTTGACGATACTCAAGGGAAAACTATTCTTCAAGTATCGACCCTAAACAAAGATATTGCCGAAGAGTTGAAAGCTGCCAAAGGAAAAACGAATGTCAGCAAAGTTGTCGGAGTAGCTCTTGCGAAAAAAGCCCTTGAGAAAAATATACAGCAGGTCGTTTTCGACCGCGCAGGCCATCTGTACCATGGTCGCCTGAAGGCATTTGCAGATGGCGCGCGCGAAGGCGGATTGAAATTTTGACCATGACTAAAAAGGTTTGCAGATGAAATTAAGAGACCCGAAGAACGCACAAAAAGTTAAACCGGATCATTCTGAACTTAAAGAGAAACTGGTTCATATTAATCGTGTTGCGAAAGTCGTGAAAGGTGGACGACGATTCAGTTTCAATGCGATAATCGTTGTCGGCGACGGGAAGGGGAACGTTGGAATCGGTCTCGGCAAGGCAAATGAAGTGAACGATGCAATAAGTAAAGGAGTCGATGACGCGAAAAAGAATGTTGTGCATGTTGCAATTCTTAACGGAACTGTCCCGCATTCCATCATCGGAAAATTCGGAGCGGCGAAAGTTTTGCTGAAACCGGCATCTCCCGGTACCGGTGTAATTGCCGGCGGCGGCGTTCGTGCAGTTTTGGAGTCGGCCGGTGTTCAGGATGTCTTGACAAAATCACTGGGTTCATCGAACCCGCATAATGTTGTTAAGGCAACGGTGCGTGCACTATTAAGTCTCTCGGACCCGAACATGGTTTCCGAAAAAAGAGGATTGCACAAGCGCGAAATTTTCAGCGTGGAGTCGACTGCGAAAAGCGATGCAATTCCCGGTGTACCTTTAGAGGTGGCAAAATGAGCGGCGATAAGAAAATTAAAATTACTCAGATTAGAAGTGTTATTGAAAGACCCGAGCCGCAGAAGCGTACCATAAAGGCGCTCGGCCTGGGAAAAATTAGAAAGTCAGTTGTTAAGACAGATACACCTCAGATAAGAGGAATGATTGCGAAGGTTCAACACCTCATTCGAGTCGAAGAGCTGTAGGAGATCTTAGATGAACATTCTTGGAAATTTAAAATATGCGCCAGGTGCAAGGAAGAAAGTGAAACGCATCGGTCGCGGTGTAGGTTCAGGACACGGTAAAACGGCCGGCAAGGGACATAAAGGCCAGCGTTCGCGATCTGGAGATCAAATCAGGCCATGGTTCGAAGGCGGCCAGATGCCGCTCAACCGCCGGATTCCAAAATTCGGTTTCAAAAGCCCCTTCAGAGTGGAATATCAAATTGTTAACGTATCGACTCTCGGGAAATTGGCAGATGATGGGAAATTGGTTGGCGGCGTGGTTACACCTCAAGTGTTGTACAAGCTCGGTGCTGTATCGAAAAAATCTCAGCCGGTGAAAATTTTAGGTGATGGTACGCTGTCAAAAAAGTTAGATGTTACGGCAAATGCATTCAGCGACTCTGCGTCGAAGAAAATTGAAGCGGCAGGTGGATCAGTCAAAAAAATTCCTGAGTTTATCCCAAAGAATTCTGTTGGAACTACAACAAAAACAATTGAGTCATAACACATGTCAAGACTGACTGATAGTCTTAGAAATATTTTCAAAGTTGAGGATCTGCGGAAGCGCATCCTTTACTCGGCAGGCTTGCTCATTGTCGTGCGAATCGGAGCCCACATTACTTTGCCGGGTGTCGATGCCTCGTTGCTTGCTGAAGCAGTGCGAGCACAATCGCAGAACACCCTTTTTGGTTTGTACGATCTCTTCGCCGGCGGAGCATTTTCGAATGCCGCTATATTGGCCGAAGGCATTATGCCGTACATCAGTGCATCAATTGTAATACAATTGTTAGGCGCCGTTGTACCATATTTCCAAAAACTCCAGAAGGAAGGCGAGGAAGGCCACAAGAAAATCACACAGCTGACTCGCTATGGCACTGTCCTGATCGCGGCCATGCAAGGTTGGGGCATCAGCGTGAGACTCCAAAGTATGACAACTCCTGGCGGCGGATTGCCTGTGGTTCCCGAGATTGTTCGCGGGTTAGGATTCACTATATCAACTGTGATTGTTTTAAGTGCGGGTACGATCTTTATGATGTGGCTCGGCGAGCAGATTACAGAAAAAGGAATCGGCAACGGAATTTCGCTCATCATCTTTATCGGAATACTTGCACGGTTTCCTAACGCAGTGCTTGATGAATATCAACTTGTCAGCTCCGGATCGCGAGGATTCATTTCTGAATTGGTCGTGATCGTCTTGATGGTTGTGATAGTTGCTTCGGTTGTTTTGGTGACGCAAGGCACACGCAAAATACCGGTTCAATATGCAAAAAGAGTTGTTGGTAGAAAGGTTTACGGCGGAGTGACGCAGTACATTCCTGTGAGAGTAAACACGGCGGGAGTTATGCCGATTATTTTTGCACAATCTATAATGTTTGTCCCGCAGACAATACTCACTTTTTTTCCCGAAAATGAATTCATGCAAAGCGTCTCGGGATATTTTTCATACACGTCGTTTGTCTATTCATTCATCTACGCATTGATGATCATTTTCTTTACATATTTTTATACCGCGATTGCGTTTAATCCGAAAGACGTAGCTGACAACATGAAAAAGCAAGGCGGCTTTGTGCCGGGCATAAGACCGGGCCAACACACGTCAGATTTTATCGACAATATCCTGACAAAGATTACGCTTCCCGGTTCGATATTTCTGTCGATCATTGCAATATTGCCAGCTTTCATGGTACGCTTCGGAATCAGCAACACATTCGCTTCTTTCTTCGGTGGAACGAGTTTGTTGATAATTGTTGGAGTTGTTCTTGATACGCTTCAGCAAGTTGAATCTCAGCTTGTGATGCACCACTATGATGGTTTCATGAAAACAGGTAAACTGAAGAGTCGGCGGTATTCTTAATTTCCTATGATAAGTGTAAAGACGCCCCGCGAAATAGATCTGATGCGCGAGGCTGGTAAAGTGGCTGCCGGAATTTTAAATTCTGTTGAAAAATATATTAAGCCCGGAATAGCTACCATGGAATTGGATCAGATCGCAGAAGACTATGTTCTTTCACAAGATGCCAAGCCCGCGTTCAAAGGTTACGGATTTGATAAAAGACACCTTTTCCCAGCGACGATTTGCTTATCGATTGACGATCAAGTTGTTCACGGAATTCCAGGCCCGAGGAGACTTGAAGAAGGGCAAGTGCTTTCAGTCGATGTCGGTGCGGTGAAGAACGGATATTATGGAGATGCTGCAAAGACTTTCGCAGTTGGAAAAATATCCGAAGAGAAAAAAAAGTTGATGGAGGTAACGGAGAAAGCTCTTCAATTAGGGATCGAAAACGCGATTGCAGGAAATCACGTCGAAGATATTTCTCAAGCCGTTCAGGATTATGTGGAACAAAACGGATTTTCTGTTGTGCGCGATTTGGTGGGCCATGGTATCGGGACCAAGCTGCATGAAGATCCTCCGGTTCCGAATTACGGCAATAGAGGAAGAGGACCGTTGTTGAAGAATGGAATGACGCTCGCAATCGAACCGATGGTCAATGCGGGAGGATATAAAGTTTATACAGCAAAGGACGGCTGGACAGTATGTACTTCAGACGGAAAGCCATCCGCTCATTTTGAACATACAATTGTAATTAATAATGGAAAACCGGAAATACTGACAGTTTCTAATGGCTAAACAAGGTCAAATTAAAGTCGACGGCACGATTACGGAGACTTTGCCGAACGCGAATTTCCGCGTGAAGTTAGACAATGGTCATGAGGTATTGGCGCATATCTCGGGAAAAATGAGAATGAATTTCATAAAGATTCTAGTCGGAGATAAGGTTACGGTCGACCTTTCGCCGTACGACCTGAGCAAAGGCAGAATCGTTTATCGTTACAAGTGAGGAAGTAAAATGAAAGTCAGAGCATCGGTGAGAAAACTTTGCGACAATTGCAAAATAATCAAGCGTAAAGGCGTCGTAAGAGTAATTTGCAAGAAGAATCCGAAACACAAGCAGCGTCAAGGATGACCATGGTCGACGAGGGTTTATTTGATTGCCATGATTATCAAGATAATAATTAAGGAGAAATAAGTTGGCGAGAATTTCAGGAGTCGATTTACCAAAGAACAAACGAGCCGAATACGGGTTGACTTATATTTATGGACTCGGTCACGACTCTGCCGTCGAGATCTTGGACAAAGCCGGTGTTGACTCGGCGAAGCGCATTGGTGATTTAAGTGACGAAGAAGTCGCGAGAATTCGTCAGGTCATCACGTCGGATTACAAAGTCGAAGGCGCACTGCGAAGCGAAATGCAAATGAACATAAAGCGCCTCATGGACATTGGAAGTTACCGCGGGTTGAGGCATCGTAGAGGATTGCCGGTGCGTGGACAGCGGACGAGAACTAATTCCCGCACACGCAAAGGGAAGAGAAGAACGGTTGCCGGCAGGAAAAAAGTGTTAGCTAAGAAGTAAAAGCATAGGAGATTTTGACTTGGCAAAAGTTGCAACAAGTAGCACTAAGAAGCGCAAGAAAACACAGGTTGATACACACGGCATAGCCCATATCAAAGCGACATTTAATAATACAGTCGTTGCTTTGACAGACATTTACGGGAACATTGTGGCGTGGTCGTCAGCAGGAAAGATGGGTTTCAAGGGATCTAGGAAGAGCACGCCGTTTGCAGCTCAGATGGCCGCTGAAGCCGCGGCGAAGGAAGCGACAAACTTAGGAATGAAAAAAATAGAAGTGTTAGTGAAAGGCCCTGGCTCGGGCCGCGAGGCAGCGATAAGGTCTTTGCAAACTGCTGGCTTGTAGATTACGAGCATTCGTGACGTAACGCCGATCCCGCATAATGGGTGCAGACCTCCAAAGAGACGCAGAGTTTAATTTAAATTTTTCGGAGTAGTAAATGGCAAGATACATCGACGCAAGCTGCAGACTTTGCAGAAGAGAAAAGCAGAAGTTATTTCTTAAAGGTGTGAAGTGTTACACAGATAAGTGCCCGGTTGAAAGACGAAATTATGCGCCTGGTCAACATGGACTTCGAAGAAGAATAAAAGTCAGCGAATACGGCGTCCAATTACGCGAAAAGCAAAAAGTGAAAAGAATCTATGGAGTATTCGAAAACCAATTCAGCCACTACTTCGAGATGGCCACTCATCAGAAAGGAAGAACCGGCGAGAATCTTTTGAAGCTTCTCGAGCGCAGGCTTGATAATGTTTTGTACAGACTCGGGTTCGCCCCATCGCGAAAATCCGCGCGCCAGCTTGTGCTCCATGGTCATTTTCTCATCAACGGCAAACACGTCGATGTTGGGTCGTATCTATTGAAAGCCGGCGATATTATAAAAGTAGCCGAGAGAAGCAATCAGCTTGATGTTATCCATTCTTCATTGAAACGAGTGAAAGATGGAATGCTTCCGTCATATTTGCAGCTCGATAAGGCACAGTTGATAGGAACATTTCTGCAAGTCCCGGAGCGCTCTGAAATACCGCTGCCGGATGTAAATGAACAGCTCATTGTTGAATTGTATTCTAAATAATCTGCAACGCGGTGAGCTTATAAACGGACTAGCAAATCAAAAATTTAATTGAGGTGAAAATCTAATGAGCGCTGTGAAATTGCAAATGCCAGAAACAATAATTTTGGATCAGTCAAGTTACAGTAATACGTTCGGACGTTTTATCGTCGAGCCACTGGAGCGCGGCTATGCAACCACACTGGGAAATTCTTTCAGGAGAGTTCTTCTTTCATCAATTCCCGGATGGACGTTTACACACTTTAGAATTCCAGGGGCGCTTCACGAATTTTCGACGATTAAAGGACTGTCGGAAGATCTCGTGGACTTTACGCTGAACCTGAAAGGCGTCCGCATAAAATTGATAGACAAAAAAATTAATAAGATAAACCTGAAACTTAAAGGTCCTGGCAATTTTACGTCGGAAGAAATCCAAAGACAATTTCCACAGATAGAAGTTTTGAATCCGGAGCATCACATAGCAACGTTGAGCGATTCGAAGGAAATAGAAGTTGAGCTGCGAATCAGCCGAGGCAAAGGTTATGAACCTGCTGACGATCATAAGTTGGCGGAGGCTCCTGAAGATTTGGTTTCAATTGATGCGCTTTTCTCACCCATCAGGAACGTGAGGTTTTTTGTCCAGCCCACTGGCATCGGCGAGAAGACAACGCTCGAGAAATTGACTCTTGAAGTGGAAACCGATGGTTCCATCACGCCGGAAGATGCGGTGACGACCGCAGCGAAAATGCTGCAGGATCACATCCAGCTTTTCCTTAATCTCGGAATTCACCAGGAGGCTTCGGACGAAGGTTCCGCTCAGGAAGAAGAAGCGGCACGGATAAGAAAACTCTTGAAGACATCGGTTGATGAGCTGGAGCTTTCCGTTCGCGCTCATAATTGCTTAAAGGCGGCAAACATCCACACAATTTCCGAGCTTGTGAACCATGATGAGGCGGAACTCTTGAAGTTTAGAAATTTCGGTCGTAAGTCGCTTGCGGAGCTTGCCGAAAAAATCGGAAGTATGGGACTGAATTTTGGTATGGACATCAGCAAGTATTTGAAAGACGACAACGAGTAATCGGAGTTTATTGAAATGAGACATCTGAACAAAGGAAGAAAATTAAAAAGGACAGCCAGCCATCGCAAAGCTTTGATGGAAGCGTTGGCGACAAGCCTGATATTATATAAACAAGTGAGAACAACGCTCGCGAAAGCAAAGGAGATGCGCACTTTTGTCGAGCCGTTGATCACGAAGGCAAAGAAAGACAACATACCGGCTCGGCGGCACGTTTCACGTTTTATCAAGGATAGAAAAGCCGTGAAGATTCTCTTTGGCGAAATAGCGCCGAAGGTTCAAGAAAGAGCCGGTGGTTACACTCGCGTTATAAAGTTGGGTCAGCGTCATGGCGATGGGGGTGAAGTCGCTATCATTGAACTTGTAGATTTCAATGCTGCCGATGAAGCTGAGAAGCGCCGTAAGCCCGCGAAAGGAAAAGAAGAAGGCGCCCAGCCCGCCGAAGAGAAGAAAGAGAAAGCTGCTGAGACGCCGCAAGCTCAGCAATAATTCCTGGGCTAGGTTAGATCATAACGTCATCATGGATTGAGATTTATCCCGTTTTGTATTAAATTAATGCGTGCTTAAACACGATGGGGATAGGATCTTATGAAATTTGACAAAGCAAAATTTGTTACAAGTGCAGTAGATTATTCGCAAGTGCCCGACACAGACTTGCCGGAAGTCGCTTTCATCGGGAGGTCTAATGTGGGCAAGTCTTCTTTGATTAATAAAGTTTGCAATAAAAAGAATCTTGCACAGGCAAGTTCTGCTCCGGGAAAAACACGTTCTCTGAATTTCTTTTTGATAAACGACGAAAACTATTTTGTTGACCTCCCGGGATACGGTTATGCAATTGCTCCTGAGCACATGAAGTCAAGTTGGGCAAAGCTTGTTGAAACGTATCTTCAAGAAAGAAAGCAATTGAAGCTTGTCGTCCAGATCCTCGACGCGCGGCATGAGCCGATGGAGCTTGACAAAATTATGATAGGATGGCTCGAGTTCTATAAGATTCCTTACGTCATTATCATGACAAAGTCGGACAAGCTTTCTCAGAATAAAATGAATGTACACATGGCACGAGCAAAGGCACATTTGCCCGGGTTGAAATTTTGTCAGTGCTTCCTTCCATTCTCTGCTATTTCAGGTCAGGGACGTCCTGAGCTTGTAAAACTAATAGAAGATTTCACGCAAGCAAGAGATTAGAACGCGACTGTCGCTTTAAATGTGGCGGATCGCACAATGGTCAAATTTTTTCCGCTTGTCGTTCTACAGCCATTATTTTTGAAATCATCCATCCTACCACAGCAAGTCCGATAACGAACAAAATGAGAAACAGTATCATCGGGCTCCATTGCATGTTGACTGGCAAATTTGAAACGTCGCTGTATCTTGAAAGCTCCGTGTTCTGAACCCACTGTCTGCTGATCGCGTTCAGAGTTATGACAACAAATTGAGCGGCTGCTGAGAGTATAACAGAACCTTTTCTCGATGGCAGGATATTTGAGCTAATCCTCACACGCATCAGCAGTAGGGCGATCCATGGTGCGCCTGGCGAAATTGCCGTCAAGAGGAAGATGACCATCATAGTTGGCGTGGCGCCCACTCGGTCGAGCGTAAATTTATCCAGCGTGCCAAAGATGTACCAGCTTCCTGTTACAGCGAACCAAACCATTCCAAGTGTGAAAAATCCGAAGGCGAACTTTACAGCCCATGCTTTATACTGTGAAGGTGTTGAATCCTTCTTGAAATAGAAAGCATCGAATACGATATAAACTGCCGTTGTCATCATCGCAATTCCGAACATCATCAGCCACCGAGGAAAAAGTGTCGGATCGGAAGTGTTTAGTGCGAGCCCGGTTGGAGCTCCGCCGACGTTTGTGCGGTTGAAAATGGTGATCCAGTTGTCTACGTTTACCATCAAGCTGAAATTATTCGCGAATAAAAAGCCTATTGCGATAAATAGTATTGAGCTTATCCAAGCAGATGCAATGGCAAACTTAGTTATTTTGTTTTTCCGTACGTTAAGTGAATAAACATAAACTCCGTAGTATGCGACAGTTAATAAGATGATCACGCTGATCCATGGCCAACCGATAAGCACACCTGCGGGATAATAGAATTGATAGTAACCGACCTGTGTGAAGAGGAGAGGAACGATCCCGAGGTTTACGCCAATTGCGACGATGATCGGCATACTGCGGGAAAGTCGATGGGCAAGCTCTTCCGAATTGTTTTTCCCAAACGTTGCGAAGATTGCCACTAACAGCATCCCCGCATACCAGATATTCATAGGGATCATATGCAGTATGAATCCGAGGACCTTAAAAAAAGTTATAAACCAGAAAGGTGCCGGGTTGCCTATACTTGATGA
>JBAPNE010000098.1:0-2055 GCA_049278975.1 Candidatus Kryptoniota bacterium | reverse complement strand
ATATAAACGCACTCCTTTCGGTTGCCAAAGTATGTTTTCAGCTTCAAAAGCCGGAGTATGCAAAATTTTTCTACAATAAAGTGCTTATGCTATCAAAGGACCCGAAACTCCAAAAACAAGTCCTGCTGCAGCTAAAAGAAATTGAAGGCAAGGGGCTTAACGAAGGATCGCAGGCGATGAACGCCATGGTCTCAGCTGCTGCTGCTGTGAACTCTGTTAATGTTTCGCTTAATGCATCAGCGTCAGTATCAATTGTCATCCCGGTTTTCAATAATGTTGAATGTACAAAAGGTTGCATCGAATCTATTCTTTCGCAGGTAAGTCATCAGAAATATGAAATAATTGTTGTCGATAATGGATCGACCGACGGGACCCAGGATTATCTGAGGAACTTATCGTTAAAGAATAAACAAATCAAATACGTGCGCAATGATTCCAACCGGGGATTTGTCGAAGCATGCAATAACGGTGCGAAGTCGGCCGAAGGAAAATATCTCATTTTTCTGAACAGCGACACTGAACCTCTGTCAGAATGGTTCGATGAATTATTGAAAACCGCTCAAGAGGAAGAGAATGTCGGGATCGTCGGAAGCAAATTGATTTACCCGGACGACACAATCCAGCATGCAGGCATCGTGTTTGGCAACGATAAACTTCCTTACAACATTTACAGAGGGAATCCATCTAATTTTGTCTTCGCCGATCGGCAGAGACACTACCAGGCAGTTACTGCTGCCTCCATGCTCATTGAGCGCAATTTATTTTTCGAAGCCGGCTGCTTCGACGAAACGTATATCAACGGCTATGAAGGCGTTGATCTTTGTCTGAAAGTAGGCAGCCGCGGGAAAAGAATCGTTTACAATCCCAAGAGCGTCCTGATTCACTATGAAGGCAAATCCGAAAGCAAGCAGAACAATATGGATTTTCACAAAAAACACTTTTTGGAATCATGGGCACACAAAATAGACCAGGACGACTACCTGTTCTTTCTGAAAGATGGAGAAGAACTGATGAAACAAGGACTCATTGAAGAAGGAAAACAGAACATCGACCATGCACAATCATTACGAACGGTGCAGGTAGAAATCGAAGAAAAAAAACAACTGATACGTGATTTGTATGCTACAGCTCAACAACTGATCAGCGAAAGAAAATACGAAGAGGCAAAAGAGAATCTCAGGAAAGCGTTGGAGATTGAACCGCGCGATCCTGCATGTTTGAACGACCTTGCCGTTTTATATTCTTCCGGAAAAGAAGTAGAAGCGGCGATAGGGCTGCTAATTCAGCTTGTCGAAATCGAGCCGGAGAATACTGTGGCGAGAAGAAACCTTGCCAAGCTTTACTCTCAAACAGGAAAAATAGAGGACGCACTGAAATCATATCTTGCCGTTCTGAAAATAACGCCTGAAGATACGAACACACTTCTTGCTCTAGCAAAGGTTTGTCTTCACCTTCAGAAGCTGGAGGACGCAAAGTTTTTCTACAATAAAGTGCTCATGATCTCAAAAGACCCGGAACTCCGAAAACAGATTCTGCAGCAGCTGAAAGAAATTGAGCAAAAGGAAATCCAGGAAACATTGAATGGAAATGCCGCCAACTCAGATGGTGTTTCCAAGAATTCTTCTGATGTTTCGATAAACACCTTCGCTTTGCATGGCGGTGCAGCCACAGCATCGGTATCCATCATCATCCCGGTTTTCAACAATGTGGAATTTACAATGCGATGCATCGAATCTATCCATTTACGGGTGCGCGATCAGAAATACGAAATTATTGTGGTTGACAACGGATCGACTGACGGGACCCATGATTACTTGAGGGATTTATCTTCCAAGAATAGCAGAGTCAAATACCTGCAAAATGAGACCAACGTAGGATTTGTCGAAGCATGCAACATAGGAGCGAAGTCCGCACAAGGCAAATACATTTTGCTTCTTAACAACGACACTCAAGTAAATGAGAATTGGCTCGAAGCACTGATTGATTTCGCTGAAAGAACTCCAAACTGCGGCGCAGTAGGCTCAAAACTTATCTATCCTGACGGCAGGCTGCAGG
>JBAPNE010000097.1:0-14392 GCA_049278975.1 Candidatus Kryptoniota bacterium | reverse complement strand
CGATCATCCCGTCCTCATAACCTCCGCGTTTTACAATAATCAGGCCTTCCGCTTCGAGTCTGGCAACGATCTCTTCGTCGGAATACCCTGCCTTCTCAAGCCTGGAGAATTCTTGATTTATTTTCGCCGTTTCCTTTCCAACAGTGTCGTAATTTGGGAAAACAAGGAACCGGCGCAAATTGATTTTTCCGCCTGTCCAGAAAAATTCCGAATTGTACCAATGTTGCAAGCTGCGGATTACATCCCATTCTTCCGGCGAAATAAAATTCTTTCCGTCATCAACGACACGACAAAAAATACTGCGTGCCATCCTACCTTTTTAAAAGGCTTTCCACATATTTTGCAATCATGTCGACCTCGATGTTGACAGTGTCCCCAACTCGCAGATACCCGAAAGTTGTATTGTCAAAAGTATGAGGAATGATCGCAACTTTGAATGAATCGGATAATTTTTCTGCAACTGTCAGGCTGACTCCGTTAATCGAAACGCTGCCGACAGGAATTAAATATTTCATCAGTGTGCGCGGAATTCGAAACCGGAACATTCGACTCATTGGCAATTTTTCAATCGACACCACCTTCCCAGTTGTGTCAACGTGTCCCTGCACGAGATGACCACCAAGTCGGTCGTTCAAGCGAACCGCTCTCTCCAAATTTACAAAACTGCCCGACTTAAGATTTCCTATCATTGTCTTCTTAACTGTTTCTTCCACTGCCTCAACTGCAACCTGATTTTTATTTCTTTCAACAATTGTCAAGCAAACTCCGTTCACCGCAAGGCTGTCGCCTATTTGCAAATCGTCAAGAACTTTCCGGCACTTGATAAATATTTTTCTTGCGCCGCGCGCGGAACCTTTGACCTGATTAACAGCGCCGACCTCTTCAATAATTCCCGTGAACATTTTCTACCTTCTATATATTTGAGAGAAGTTTCTGAAATGCTATGAACTTAGAAATATCCTGTGAGCAGGTGATCAACACCAACTTGAGAAATCTCAACATCATTTAAGCGTAAAGCCCCAGACAAATCTTTCAACTCGATTTCATCCGCAAAACTTACGCCGCGGCCGAGAATTTTCGGCGCGATGAACAAATGAAGCTTGTCAGCTATTTTCAATTTTATAAATTGAGAAAAAATATTCGCTCCGCCCTCTACCAAAACCGAAGCTATCCCCAATTCAGCAATTTGTTTCAAAACGGCAGCCAAAGAAATCGTGCCATCGATGCCGCTTCTTAAAGGATATACTTCGACTCTTTGTCGCCTGAGCGAGTCAATTTTCTTTCTCGCAACCTTGGAATTTCTCTCTAGTCTTGATGAACAAACTACCACCGTTTTTATTTTCCCGTCGGTGAAAACTTTAGAAGCAATGGGAGAAGACAAATTCCCATCGAGAACTATACGAACCGGAGATTTTCCTTTGACTAACCGGACCGTCAATTCTGGATTATCCGTTCTTATTGTCCCAGCTCCGACAATCACCGCATCATATTCCGCACGAAGCTGGTGCACCTTTCGCAGCGACTCTTTGGATGTTATGTATTTTGATTTCCCACTTTTCAATGCGATTTTTCCGTCAAGCGACTGAGCAATTTTTAGAGTGATAAAAGGAATATTTCTTGCCACAAATTTTATAAAAGCCTCATTTAGTTTTTTAGCTTGCTGAGATACCAAACCGACTTCCACTTCAATTCCCGAATCTCTTAACTTCTTGACCCCCTTGCCATTCACACGCGGATTTGGATCGAGCATCGCCACGAAAATTTTCCTGACACGCTTCTCAATAAGCAAGTCGGTGCATGGCGGAGTTTTCCCATAAAAATCACAAGGCTCAAGATTGACATAAACATCCGCGCCCTCAACATTTTCGGAAGCCGAACGAATCGCATTCACTTCAGCATGCGCATCGCCAAACTTCTCATGGTATCCTTCGCCGATAATCGAATTATTTTTGACAATGACGCAGCCAACCATTGGATTCGGACTCACATTTCCTTTTCCATTTCTTGCAAGCCGAATACATCGCAACATCAAATCTTCGTTCGTAAACATTTCACTTCGAGATAAGAGTTACCCTCTGCCCGATCTTCGACTTCAAGACTCTTGAGGCATTGCCAAAATTGACGGCGATTTCGATCAATCCACTGCTCCCTTTAACACAAACGGGAGCCTTTGTTTCTCCCTCGGAATATGATTGATAGAATCTTGTTATTACCTTCGAGTCGATCTTGAGACTTGAATTTTCTGTAAGCAGCCAGTCATCCCAAAGAAAATTCGTGGTTACATTCCCGAAGTGGTCATGGTACATGACTTCACCGATGTTCATGCCTTTAACAATTTTCTTATGAAACAACGCAACGTTCGGATACTTAAATTTGCCCCCGAGCTCGTTTAATCTCACACCTCGCGATAAATACGCCGCAACTGGAGCAAATATATCTCGGCCGTGGAAAGTCGTGCTGACCGTCGAAAGCAAAAACTTTTTGTTTGTCACCTCATAGAAATCTGTTTCATTAGCTTCTGCAACGACGTAATCGAGCAGTCCATTATCGGGGGCGAGGAAGATACTGTTGTCGAGTCTCCCGCAAATTATTTTTCGCTCGCTGCCGACCCCCGGATCGACAACGTTCACAAAAATGGAATCGTCAGGGAAAAATTTTCTTGAAGCCCACAAAACGAACGCGGCTTGCCGGACACTTTGAGGCTCAATATCATGCGTGAGATCAATGACCTTCAAAACTGGATTTATCTGAGAAATAACGCCTTTCATCACCCCGACAAAATGGTCTCTTACTCCAAAATCGGTAAGAAGGACGACGAGAGACATTACACTTTCACAGCATTTTCTCGTTTCGCCGAGGTATAAGATGCATCGACTATTTTCATAACATGGCACATCTGCGAAATCGTCGGCACATCCGATTTTACTCCCGTCAGCGACGTAATGAAATTAGTAAGCTCCGCCTCGTAGCTTCGTTTGAAAACATTTTCAAATTTTGAATTCTGCACCGGCGTCAGGCTGACAAGCTCGTCTTTCACGCGATGATGGAGAATCAAAGGACTCAGCGTTGCCGTCCCTGTCGTGCCATAGATTTCGAAGTGAAAACTTTCATCCGGCTGCTGAAGCCCCCAGCTTGCATCTAAACGTATCATGGCTCCGCCGTTTGTTCGCATCGTAACAAGAGCGGTGTCCTCAATTTTCTTAAACCTCCGGCTGAAAAAGGCCGCATTAACTGCACTTATCTTCGGAAAATTTAGGAGCCACAAAGCAAGATCAACTAATACAATTCCTAGGTCGAGCATGACGCCGCGCCTCGTTTGCGATCTTGAATCCAATCGCATCTTTGTGCTCGGTTCTTTCTTGTGCCATGCTGCGTTGATGTAAAAAATTTCTCCAAGCTGCTTGTCGCTCAAATAACTTTTGAGCATCATGAAGTCAGTCCTGAATCGATTGTTCATTGCCACCAATACAACTTTTCCCTTTTCTTCAGCTGTCTTCGCAAGGGTTTCACATTGATTGTAATTAATCGTCGGCGGTTTTTCGACCAAAACATTCTTTCCGGCATTCAAGGCGGCAAGTGCAATCTCGAAGTGGCTGTCTGTCGAAGTGCAGATATCCACGGCATCTATTTCAGGATCTTTTAATAAATCTTCGAAGGCCGGATACAATTTCTGAATCCCGTGCTGCCGGCCGAGAATTTGCAACCGCTGATTGTCCAACTCCGAAAGTGCGGCGACTTTCACACCGCTCATTTTGTTCAACAATGGCAAGTGAATGACCTGTGCAATCGCTCCTCCGCCAATAACTCCTAACCTGATTTCTGACATGTTTATTTGCTCACCGATATTGTTTCTTTGGATGAAGCTCCTTCAATTTTAAGAAACTTCACGACATCATTCGCTATTCCTTCCGGATGCAACCCGACAAGCTCGTATAGCTGCTGCGGTGTTCCATGTTCTACAAAGGCATCAGGTAACCCGAGATTAAGGACATGGCACGGTTTCCCGATTTCTTGAAGGCATTCCAAGACTGCGCTCCCGAACCCACCTTTCACAGTGTTGTCTTCGATGGTCACTATGTGGTTAAACTTCTCCGCTGTCTCTTCTAGAAGCCCTGCATCAATCGGTTTAACGAAGCGCATGTTGATGACTTCAGCGTTGATCCCTTCCTTGTCCAAAATCTCCGCGGCTTTCATTGCGTGCTGCACCATTATACCAATCGCTAAGATGGCGACATCGCTGCCGCCTCGCAAGAGTTCTCCCTTGCCTATGGGAATTTGCTCCATTTCTTTTCTTGGCAGACCGAGGGCGTTGCCGCGCGGATATCGCACAGCGACCGGTCCATCTTTATGATTCACCGCAGTCAGCAGCATATCCCGCAACTCAATCTCATCTTTAGGAGCCATGATGACCATTCCCGGGACGAGCCGCAAATAAGTTAAGTCAAATGCCCCATGATGGGTCGGGCCGTCAGCGCCGACAAGCCCGCCACGATCGAGCACGAATACAACATGTAGATGTTGAAGAGCAACATCATGAATTATTTGATCGAACGCGCGCTGTAAAAAAGTCGAGTATATTGCAGCAACGGGAACGTAACCTTCGGTTGCCATGCCGGCACAAAATGTTACGGCGTGTTGTTCGGCTATACCGACATCAAAAAATCTGTCGGGAAGTTCCTTCTGAAGAATATTCAAGCCGGTTCCGTCGGGCATCGCCGCTGTTACGCCGACAACTTTCTTATTCTTCCTTGCGATTTCGACCAGCGCCTCTCCAAATACTTTCGTGAGAGCAGGTGGACCATCTTTCTTAAATTGTGTGCCGGTAACTTTGTCGAAAGCGGCGACGCCGTGGAGTTTCTGTTTATCCTCTTCGGCGGGCAGATATCCTTTCCCTTTCTCGGTTGTAACATGCACCAGAAGCGCCCCTTTGAGATCCTTAACCTCACGGAAAGTTTTGACGAGTTGCGCAACGTTATGTCCATTGAACGGACCGAAATATCTGAATCCGAGAGCTTCGAATAGCATTCCCGGAGTCACAACCGCTTTCATGCCGGTCTCAAGTCTACCGGCAACTCTCCTAATTCTATCCCCGACGGAATCCAACTTCCCCGCAATTTCCCAAACGTTACTCTTAAATTTGTTATAAGCTCCGGTTGCGGTTATGCTGCTGAAATAATTCGATATTGCCCAAACATTCGGAGCAATCGACATGCGGTTGTCGTTTAACACAACTATAAGATTTTTTTTGAGCAGCCCTGTGTTGTTCATCGCCTCGTAAGCCATACCCCCGGTCATCGCACCATCTCCTATGACTGCAATAACCTTGAATTTCTCGTCCATGAAATCACGAGCGGTCGCAATTCCAAGCGCGGCTGAAATTGAAGTGCTCGCATGTCCCGCTCCGAAAACATCATACGGACTTTCTGAGCGCTTTAGAAAACCGCTTATGCCATGGAACTGTCTCATTGTCTGAAAATTGTCACGCCTGCCTGTAATGATTTTGTGGATGTATCCCTGATGGCCAACATCCCAGAGAAGTTTATCTTCCGGCGTATTGAAAACGTAATGTAATGCCAGCGTCAATTCTACCGAGCCGAGGCTCGCACCTAGATGTCCGCCGATTTGTGCGATCGTGTCTATCAGAAACTCGCGAATTTCCTGCGCGAGCACCTTCAGTTCGTTCACTTTCAGTTTGCGAATATCCGCAGGAGAATTTATAGAATAAAGATATTTATACTCCATTTAATTTCCGCTTATGTTTCAAGGTCAGTTTCCTCAAAGGCACCGCCGGAATTCATTTTGATTTTTTTCAGCTTCAATTTAGCCTCATTCAACTGCGTCATGCAAGACTTGGCGAGCATCATTCCCTCCTCGTAAAGCTTGATCGATTGTTCCAGCGGCGAGTCTCCAGCTTCAAGGGTCTCGACAATCTCCTCAAGCCTTTTTAAGGCTTTCTCGAAAGTTTGTGGTTGAGTTAGGTTTGCCTTCGGCTCAGGGCCATTTGATTTATTGCTCTTGCTCATTCTTTCCCGTTATTTGTGAATCAAGTGTTCCATCATACAAATGTATCTTCGCCATTTCTCCGATTTCGATTTTTTTTATCGAACCAACAAAACCGCGTGAAGCTTCGACGAAAGCATAACCCCGTCTCAATACTCCACGCGGACTTAATGCGTTGATATGCGAAGTTATCGATGACAACTTTTCTGATTTTGCATCGAACAAATGTTCCGTCTCGTTTTGCACCCTTCTCGTCAAGTCATCGACGAATTGTGACCTCTGCTCCACAAGTGACGCCGGCTGCTGGAGCGCATAATGATGGATCAATGTATCAAGTTTCGAAGCAAGCTCGTTCAACGTTTGTTCGCCAGAATTTGCTATTTCATGTAGTAATGTCCGCACGCTGTCAAGAATTTCAAACTTGTCAGGCACGACCAGCTCCGCAGCGGCACTCGGTGTTGCAGCACGAACATCCGCAACAAAGTCTGCGATAGTAAAATCCACCTGATGCCCAACGGCACTTATAATCGGTATTTTACTTTCGTAAATAGCGCGTGCCACGATCTCTTCGTTAAAAGCCCAGAGGTCTTCTAAACTTCCGCCGCCTCTTCCGATGATCATAACATCAATGTCAGGCAACCTATTGAAATCTCTTATCGCTGTTGATATTTCTTCTGCAGCGCCATCTCCCTGGACTTTAACCGGGTAAATGACAAGCTCTACCGCCGGGAATCTTCTGTTTACAATGCTAATAATGTCGCGAACGGCGGCGCCTTCGAGCGAAGTAACCACACCAATTCTCTTCGGAAACAAAGGAAGCGTCTTCTTATGCCCTTCGTCGAAAAGTCCTTCCTCATCCAATTTCTTTTTCAACTGTTCGAATGCAAGTTGCAGAGACCCTTGTCCCGCAGGCAAAATATTTACCGCATACAGCTGAAAATCTCCGCGCGGCTCATAAATGGAAATTTTTCCCTTAACAAGAACTTTCATCCCGTCGCTAATATTAAATCGAACTCGCACTGCATCTGATCGCCACATTACAACACGAACCTGTGCCTCGTCATCTTTCAACGTAAAATAAAGATGACCTGACGGCATGTGCCTCTTGAAATTGGAAACTTCTCCTTCAACGATAACAGCCGGAAAGTTTTGCTCAAGTATCCCTTTCGCAAGCCTCACCAGATCTTTTACTTTAAAAACCTGTTCGGCTGGTGCTGCGGGCTGGTGTTCTTCTAACGGTTCATAACTCATAGTTGATAGCTTATAACTGATTGCCTGCCAATCCATGATGGGGAAAGGCTGATACAGAAATAATCGGACCTCCTCACTTTAGAGAATTATAAACATTCCAAATATTAAGTAAAAGGCATCTCAGCCAGAGGTTGGTGAACCGTTAGCTGAAAAGAACATATCATTATTCAAATTGAAAATAAGGAATCGTTGAGGTTATATTATTGCAGATGCCGCAAAAATTCAGAAGGATCATCGTCTCACGAACCGACCATATCGGTGACGTTGTTCTTTCACTGCCGGTTTTTGCTTCGCTGAAAAAGTGTTTCCCCGGAAGTCAGATCGTGGCACTCGTAAGTGATTACACGGCAGATGTCGTTCGTTCTTCGCCCTATGTCGATGAAGTCATAACTTACAGCGCGGGCGAATCAATATTTTCAACGGTGCAAAAATTCAAGAACGCCAAGCTCGACGCAATACTTTTTCTTTTCCCTCGATTCCGACTTTCAGCAGCAGCGTACCTCGCAGGAATTCCCATAAAAGTGGGCACAGCATACCGATGGTATTCATTTCTCTTCAACAGAAAAGTCCATGAGCATCGGAAAACTTCCAAAAAAAATGAGGCTGAGTACAATATTGCGCTCGCAGACATTTTAGGATGTAAAAAAAAATCTTTCGATATGACATTGAAGCTGAATGCCGATGCTGTCGCGCGTGTAAAAATGTTTCTTGAGGAAAATAACTTGGGGAAATTCATAGTGGTACATCCGGGCAGCAGCGGTTCTGCTTTCGAATGGGGCGCCGACAAATTCCGCAAATTAGTCGAGAGCATCCCGGCCGACTTGCAAGAAGAAGTAATTGTAACTGGCACAGCTCCGGAACATTCGCTTTGTGAAGCCATATCAAAAGGAATCCTACGAGCGACCAACACCGCGGGGAAGTTCTCACTCCTTGAATTCATCGCCCTTCTATCAGAAGCGGATGCATTTATTTCAAATTCAACCGGCCCCATCCATCTTGCCGCAGCGGTAGGCACACCTGTGATAGGAATTTATCCGAATAAAGAGCCGATGACACCGATAAGGTGGGCGCCGCTCACTGATAGGAAAGTAATTTTGACGCCTAATGATGGTTCCGATAATTTGGCGCTGATAACAATCAACGATGTAATCGAATCAACACGTAAATTTATCTCGGTGAATTCACGATGAAGATTGCGGCGTTTCTTCCAACGGTCGTTCTTGTCGCCTTCAGCTTTCAACTATCAGGAATTATCCACGATGATGATCTGCGTACTCATGACAATTCAGCTTTTACCGTCGGGGAGAATCTTAATTACGATATTTATTATGGACCCATCGTGGCTGGAAGCGCCACTATCGCCGTTCCATCATACGAGTATGCTGGCAACCGGAAGTGTTGCAGAGTTGAATTCACAATGCGCTCGGCAAAATTTTTTGATCTCTTCTTCAAAGTCAGAGACGACTATTACTCCTTGATGGATGTCCGGGGACTTTTCCCATGGAAATTTGAGCAGCACGTAAGAGAAGGCGGATACAAAAGAGATTTTGTTGCGTGGTTTGATCAGATAAATCACACTGCCAAAACCACTGAAGGTGGGCCGTACGAGATTCAGCCTTATTCACAAGATGTTGTCAGCACTTTTTTTTATGCAAGGACACTTGCTTACGATACAATGAAGGTCGGACAGGAAATTCATTTCTCGAATTTTTATGAGAACAAAGTTTATCCTCTTGACGTCAAGTATCTCGGACGAGAGAACGTGGAAACTAAAGCAGGTAAATTCCATTGCCAAATAATTGAGCCCATCATCGTGAAAGGTGGATTATTCAGGAACACCGGCAAGATCATGGTATGGATAACTGACGACTCATTGAAAGTGCCGGTCAAAGTACAGACTCAAGTCGCGATCGGTTCGGTTGTCGCAGAGCTTGCGAACTACAGCGGTCTGGCAGGAAGACTTACCTCAAAGTTTTAGGAGCCAAAGTGCCGGAAGAACAAGAGACAAAACCTGAAAATCTTCAGCAAAATGCGCCGGCCACTATGATTCCCGCGAACAGTGTCTCCGACATCCAACAGAACGAGCAACGAACAAAATTTAAGCCGGTGGTGTTTGCTTTGGTCTCACTTTTAATTATTTTTTTCTTGTACCAGGTTATTGCAGGCGGAATTACTGTTTTCTTGTTCGGCGCGATTCCGGCATCTAATCAAACTTTCGTCTTCAGAGCTGCGATGATGCTTGCAGAATTCTTGTTTATTCTACTTCCGACTCTTTTTCTTGCAAAACTACAAGTGAAAGAATGGAAACAGCTTCTACGGGTCCGAAAAACGGATTTATTTTACATCTTACTCGCGGTAGTCGGGGTCATCTCTTTACAGCAGCTTCTTGAAATTTATCTTTACGTCCAAGGGTTGATTCCCCTTCCGCCGCAGATGAAGCAAATCATAGAGCAGTTTCAGAAGGCGATCGAAGAGACATATAAAATTCTAATCACAGCTAATTCGCCATCAGAATTTCTTTTTGTTGTACTGGTTGTGGCAGTAACGCCGGCGATATGTGAAGAGACATTGTTCCGCGGGCTGGTTCAGGGGAATTTCGAAATCCGTATGTCGAAGAGAGCGGCAATAGTTTTGACCGGAATAATTTTCGGGTTGTACCATCTTGATCCGTTCACCCTTGTTCCATTATGCGTACTCGGAATTTATTTGAGTTACCTCGTATCGGTTACGGGAAGTATTATAGCACCGGTAGCCGCCCACTTCACGAACAATTTTGTTTCCACATTGGTATATTATGGCTTCGGAAAGGACAGCATGGTTGCCCCTTCCGACGACGCAAAGTTGGGATTGGGCTACATACTTGGATGGTCGATCGCATTCGCGATTATTTTCATTGTGACCATGAAACTCACTATCGAATACAGCCGTCGATTGTCAAAAATCCCCGCTCAAGAGATAAAACAACCATGATCTGTCGGAATTGCGGATTTGTCGGTGCGGAGGCATTTTCCATCTGTCCACGCTGCGGAAACAATATATCTCAGCCCGAGGCTGATGAGCCTCTGGCTCAGTTATCCGGACAATGCAGCAACTGTGGAGGGAGTTTTGATTTTGAAATTCTTCTTTACTGCCCGGCATGCGGCGCTTTGAATTTCCAAAAAGCAAATGATGAAAGTGTAGTTTGCGATCTTCACATTGAGAATCGTGCAATAGGTTTTTGTGTCGTCTGCGGAAAAGCAGTTTGTGAAGAATGCGCGGAGAGTTCCGGCAAAAAGATTCTCTGTACCGATTCGGCGCATCGAGAATTCTTAGACAAATGGAAAGTAGTCCACAAATTTGATTTCGAGTACGAGGCGGCGATGCTTTATGCCAATCTCGAACAGCAAGGAATTGAGACACAAGTCTTTACAAAATTAAATCCTAATTCAATTGATGTTGCCGTGCGGCCCACCATCGTCGAAGTACTGGTACCTTATAGAGACGAAGACGCGGCCGCGGAGGTGATAGAATTATTAGGGCTTAGCGAAGAAGAGGAGAATGAAACATAATGTCAAATCTTACAATGCGGGTTCTTGTCGCTACTGTTGCGATTCCGTTGATTGCAGCGGCGTGCTATTTTGGCGGGCCATATTTTTTTCTTTTCACAACTGCACTTATAATTATTTCCACAAATGAATTTTTTTCCCTTGCAAAAGCTAAAAGCATCGAAGCCTCTGCCTTCATGGGAATAGCTTTTGCAGCGATTCTCAACACAGCAGCATATTTATCAGGGCTGAGAAATGCATTTGATTTCCTCGTCGTGATGGTTGCGTTCGTATTATTATCGGAATTGTCAAAGAAACGGACGGATAAAGTTAGTGGTACATTTGAGAATGTCGGCACAACTCTCATGGGAATTATTTACATCGGTCTCTTCGGTGCAATGCTTACCGCGATCAGACAACGGTTCGGACTTGAGCAAGTTTTTCCTGACGACAAAGATGCGGGGCTTTTTATGATCGTGGTTCTCGCATCAATCTGGATTTGTGACTCTGCCGCATACTTCGTGGGAAAGTCGACTGGAAAACACAAGATGAGCAAGTTTGTCAGTCCCAACAAGAGTTGGGAGGGGGCAATCGCCGGAATTATTTTTGCATTAGCAACTGCTGCTGCGGCAAAATATTTGCTCTTGCCTTATCTCAGCTTGAAGCTCATGCTCACAACGGGAGCTATCATCGGCATATTCGGACAAGCCGGCGATTTCGTCGAATCACTTTTCAAGAGAGATGCCGGCGTAAAAGATTCATCAAATTTAATACCAGGCCATGGTGGTGTATTTGATCGGTTCGACAGCCTATTTTTCTCTGCACCGTTTATTTATCTGATGCTGGAACATCTGAGGTGAGCATAATCTCGCCAAGGTTATAGGAGCCCTCATAGGATTACATCGTCGTCGCCGGATCGACATCCGGAAAGAAGCTTACGGAATTCCCATAAGCTCGCCTCAAATCCAAATCGATTTCATCGAGCACTGCTTTAAGTCTTTCATCCTGACTCGACTTACCGAGCCGGGACTGCTTGTTCATTTTGATAACGAGCTGAAATCTGAATTTTCCTAAAAGCCTCCCGATTATTGCCGGTGCAGGGCCAAGTACGGCTATTACTGGAAGCCTCCTCTTGATCTTAGCCGCCGCTCTTTCCGCCGCCGCACCAGTATCCTTCAAATGCACTCCCCGAAATTCTAAAACAACCATCCGGGAAAACGGCGGGTAATTTAATTGCATGCGTTCTTCGATTTCTTTTTTGTAGAAACCCAGGTAATCATGAGCCTCAACAAACGTCAGGACTTCTTCATCGCTGTTTGAAACTTGGATAATGACTTCGCCTTCCTTTTCCCGTCTGCCTGCCCTGCCTGAAACCTGTGTCAAAAGCTGGAAAGTCCGCTCATTCGATCTGAAATCCGGCATGAGCATCGTCGAGTCCGCCGCTACGACTCCGACTAATGTCACGCGAGGGAAGTCAAGTCCTTTGGCAACCAGTTGCGTGCCGACAAGCATATCGGCTTTCCCATTTCCGAACTCCGACAAAATTTTGTCGTGTGCCCCGCGTGTCGACGTCGTGTCAAGATCCATTCGAAGTATCTTGGCCTCCGGAAAATACACGCTTAATTCTTCCTCGACCTTCTGTGTGCCAGTACCACCATAGTAAAGCTTTCCACTTTCACATTTCGGACAGCGTACAGGAGGCTCTTTGACAAATCCGCAATAGTGACACCGCAAATGTTTTTTTACTTTGTGAAAAGTGAGCGCGACATCGCAGTTAGGGCACATCTCGGTCGTGCCGCACTCACTGCACTGAAGGTATGTAGAAAACCCTCTCCTGTTTCTGAGAATGATAATTCCTTCCCTCTTCGCCAGCCGATCGTCGATTTTTAATTTTAACTCATCGCTGAAACTGCCAAACATTAATTTTTCTTTCCGCTTTTTCCTCATGTCGATAACTTCGATCTTCGGCATTTTTGCATTGTCAATTCTCTCGGGCAAGTTAAGAAGCGTATATTTGCCGGTCGCACCATTATAGTACGATTCCACTGAAGGAGTCGCGCTGCCGAGAATTGCCGCTCCATTTTCAATCGAGCAGCGCATAACCGCAACATCTCTCGCATTATATCGTGGAACAGCGTCGCTTTGTTTGTAGTTTGATTCGTGCTCCTCATCGACTACTATCAATCCTAAGTTTTTGACCGGGGCAAACACGGCACTTCGTGCGCCGATGACGACTTTTGCTTCTCCTCGATGAATGCGACGCCACGAATCATAGCGTTCCCCGAGCGACATCCGACTATGCATAACAGCAACCATCTCTCCGAATCTCCATTTAAAGCGATCTACAATTTGAGGAGTTAATGAAATTTCAGGAACAAGAACGATTGCGCTCTTATCCTGCTGAACTGCAAAGCTGATTGCTTCGATATAAACCTGGGTTTTACCGCTGCCGGTAACTCCATGCAACAGGAAAGTCGAATATTTTTTTGATGATATCGCGTCTCTGATTTTGTTGATTGCCTCGTTCTGTTGTGCAGTCAAATCGAATTTCTTGTTCGCTTCACGATAACCATATTCGGCTTCTCTGTAGTTTTCTTTATCATAAAGCTCGACTATTCCCCTTTCAGCCAACGCAAGAAGAGAATTCATGTTCGCTCTCGTTTGCGCGAGAAGCTGGACAACGCTTACGCCGCCTTCCAAAACTTTCAGAAGCTGGGTCAGCTTCAATAAAATTTCCGATTGCTTCGTGGCACGCTTATCGAGTTCCCTTAGCACATCAGATACTCTTTCAGGTGCTCTATATTTTTCGGCGAATTGGACGTAACTCTCGTACCTGATCGAGACTCGAGGCTCGTTGATTTTTTCCGATACCTCTACCAAGCCATCCCCTTGTAACTTCCCGACGTAATATCTTATGCCGCCAGAACCAATTTTTTTTGACAGCTGTTTTACAGTTAACTCTTTATAATCTTTGAGCAACCGAATAATTTTCTCGCGTGGTGATCCATCCTGAAAACGAGTCGGGTTCTTCTCACCCGTACCATCTTTGATAATTCTCACGACCTGCGTGCTCTCGACCGATGTCCCGGTCGGACTCGCGGCTCGCAGCGCCTCACCCCATGAACTCAAATAATAATCGGATATCCATCTTGTCAACCGCAGAATTTCATCTGAAAAAATCGGCTCTCCATCAATAACATCATGGATCGACTTTACTTCTGCAAGAGCCGATTTCGTGGGCAGGTTCACGACTACGCCAGTCATAAATCTTTTTCTGAAAGGCGCAATCACTCTTGCGCCGATTTTTGCGGCTTCGCGGAGGTCTGATGGAATTTCGTAAGTGAATTGTCGGTGAACGGGAATTGGGAATGCTACATCGCAAAATTCTTTACCCCGCACGGTATCTCCGATTTTCACTCCCGGTTTAACTCCGCGTTCAGTTTTTGCATCACTTCACCCAGTGGAACAGAAAGAGACTCCGCAATCCGCTTGCATTCTTCAAATTCTACCGCCACTCTTATTTTTCCGTTGATGCTGCTCTCTTTCACTTTTACTTTTCCGAATTTCGTCTTCGCGATTTTTATTTGTCTATGAACCTTAATTATACTTATGTTTTG
>JBAPNE010000096.1:0-19789 GCA_049278975.1 Candidatus Kryptoniota bacterium | reverse complement strand
GTCATAAGTAAATGAATATAACCTTGCGTTGGTTAGAGCATCCAATGTCTTCAAGTGCTTGCCGTCCTCGTCGAAGACATAGACTTCACTTCCATCCTCGGAGGCAATATCGCTTTCCGTTCCCGATACGCCCGGAAATGCGGGGGTCACCTCATGGATGATGTCACCGTAAAAATAAACCGAACTTCCCGATGCACTCCAACGGTCATCAGAAAAATAAAAATTTCCGTCCGGACCAATGGCAGACGACATCGGTGAATGAGCATACACATCATTAACCTTTAATTTGCTTTGATTTAGATATGTTGAAATAATTCCTTCCGGACTGACCCGACGAACGCTCCCGTTCCATGAATTATAGTTATTGGTACCATAGTCATCGATATAGACCGAACCATCCCTGCCAACTGTCACTCCCATCGGTTGTTCAAGCTCCGCGTTCGTGGCCGGTCCTCCGTCTCCATTAGGATCAGCAGCATTCCACTTCCCGTTTCCGGCAATTGTTGTTATAATTCCTTGAGGGGTCACCTTCCTGATTCTGCGATTACCGTAATCGGCAATATATATATTTCCTTGACCATCGACATCAACGCCAAATGGATTGGACAGCTTCGCTTGTAATGCCGGCCCTCCATCGCCTCCATAACCCCCTTGCCCATTTCCCGCGACCGTCTTAATAATTCCGGCAGGATTGACCATTCTGATAACCGTGTTGCCTTGATCAGCTATGAAAAGGCTGCCGTCTGTTCCGATGGCTAGCCCAGCAGGTAAATTTAAATATGAATTCACTGCCAGGCCTCCATCGCCTCCATAACCCCAGTGGCCTCCACCATTACCTGCGTAAGTAGCGATAATACCAAGAGGATCGACGCGCCGGATGCAGTCATTGTACGTGTCTGCAATATAGAGACTGCCGTCGGCACCGAGTGCGAGTCCCGATGGTGAGTGTAACATCGCTCTGGTCGCAGGTCCACCATCTCCGCTATATCCATAGGTTCCTGTGCCGGCGACAAGAACAATTGAGCCATCAGTGCATCTCTTCCAAACCTGGCTGCTGCTCTGTTCGGAAAAATATATCGTTCCATCAGGAGCAACAGCAATCCAAATATAACCTGAAGGCTCTTGAAGGAGGTTGGCAACATTTATAAGGGGGGACGCGTCGCTTACCGTTCCATCTCCGTAATATATTTTGTTGACGTCTGGATCGTACTTTTGGTGGATGTCGAAATTCCAGCCGCCTAGACCCTCGGAAGCAACGTTCCATTTCCCAATTGTGGAATTCCAATTCCGCCATTCAGGAAAAGAATCGCAATAACTTTCAGCATTATGTATAATCATGACTTGGACGCCACCCAATATTCCAGAAAACGAATAATTATCCTTTGGAATTGCCACATATTCCATTCTGTAATAATATCCTATGGCAACATTCACCGGCTGTTCTCCTTGCACAAGTCTGCCAAAGGCGTCTTTGCCGTCCCATGCAAATGTGTAATTGAGATTTGGAGAGGGAGCAAAAACGTGATCGAATTCCTGCCCTGCGACATCCACTTTCATTTCAACTCCGACGATGCCTAGAGGCAGAGTGCTGCCCGTGAGCGGCAAACTTATCACATTCGCTTGTTTGAAGCCGGCAGTGTTATTCGAATTATAAAACATCGAAAAGGGAGTCCCTGTTATGCTCAGGCTCTGGCCGAGAGATTGATTTTGTATTCCTATAATTGATCCGTTTGAAGGACAGACGGACGTAGGTTGCACATTAGGGCCGTTCAGATTCTGATTATTTGTCGTCCCGTCACCTTCCAGCACAAAGGAGTAGTTAAAATCATCGGACGAAAAATGACTCACCGATACCCGCCATAGTGCCTGTCCGGGGGAATATAGTGAAGCAAGTTTCACTTGTTCCAGAGAATCAATCCCAACCGAATCAAGTGACGCTCTGCTTGCTGCGGCACCGTTGCCGTTTATATCTATGGAAGCAATGCCACCGCCTGTACCTAATATCCTTAGAATTAATCCGTCGTGGATCGCAATCCATTGCCCCTTAGACTTATCGTAATAACCTGCCGGCACATTAGTACCCACGGGGAGGTTTAGGAAGTTCTCGATGTAGTACACCACCGGTTTACTGAAGTCGACGGTAGTGGCTCCTGCAGCGATGGCTTCATCAGAACTCAGTTCCACACAGTAGGTGTATGCACTCGACGGAGGAAGTTTAGCAGGCATTGCCTGCGGGCCGTTTGCTCCAACTGTGTATTCGGTTGCCCGAACCGAAAGAGTATCCAATGGTACACTTTCCGTGTCGATCGGAACCTGCATTATCTGACTATTGCCGCCCATTGTAACTGAATCATTTATATAATGCACGATCTTCATGGTTGCCTGCGTGCCCGGCTGGAATATCAGAGTAGCCTGCCTTGTACCATCTTGATCTGTTACAACACTCCCGCGCGCAACTGAGACGGAATCACCTAACTTTACTACAGTTACATTCGGGTCAAGCTGAACCAGCACAACGCTGTCTATATACGCATAGCTCTGCCATGGTGTATTGACCTGACGCTGCGCAGTCAAGTAGCCGGTCATCGCATAATTGACGGTGAGCTGTCCTCCGCCGTTTATTGCCATGTCGTACATTCCGTCCGCACGGCTTAATGTCTGCCCGAACTCAGGATGGTTGAGAATAGACACTGTAACGCCTGGAAGCGGCTGGTTACTCCGCGAGAGTATTTTCCCACGAATCGCTGCAGACCTGACGTAGCTCATCGCAGTCGTATCCACTCCGGTCTGAATCGGGTTTGATCCTGTGTACAGAAATTTCGTTGCAGATCCCACCGTGGTCACGACAGTTTGATCTATCTTCGGTGCGACAGTTGCCGGGTCGGGCGGAAGAATAATTCCAGACCGTGTAACCGACAATGATGTCGAACCCGTGTTCCCAGCAGCATCAGTCACTGAAATCACAATCTGGTTCGTTCCGACTGAGAGAGGAAATGCAATACTGAAACTCCCATTCGCATTCACAGAAACAGCAGAACCGTTTACTGTCAAAGTTACGTTCGTCGAGTCGGCAACTGTACCACTGAGAGCAATGCTTGAATCGTTTGTCGTGGAACCGTTTTGCGGTGACTGAACTGTTATGACCGGCGTAGTTGTGTATAATCTGATAATCCTCGTTATCGTGGTACTGTTTCCAGCGGCATCGGTTGCCGTAACGGTTATCGTATTGAACCCTTCTGAAAGCGTTTCAGAAATACTGAAGACGCCGCTCATTACTGGAACGACGGCTCCATTCACTTTTAGAACGACCGCCGTAGAATCACTGACTGTCCCTGCAACATTCACCTGAGACTGGTTTGTCACGGAGCTGTCAGTCGGAGTGGAGACCGATAACACCGGGCTGGCAGCATAGAGAGTGACGTGTTTCGTAATCGTTGCACTGTTCCCGGCAGCATCTGTGGCAATGATCGTGATGGTGTTCATCCCTTCGGAAAGTACCAGCGATGTATTGAACGAGCCGCCCACGATGGGCACAATATTCCCATTGATCCGCAATACTGTCGTTGTAGAATCCACGACAGTCCCTGTTACCTGAACCTGACTCTGGTTTGTGATAAGGCTGTCAGATGGAGAAGTGACCGTCAATGTCGGAGGAGTCGTATACAGGTTGACATGCCTGACAATCGTCGTGCTGTTTCCTGCCGCATCAGTTGCAACGATTGTAATTACATTGTGCCCCTCATATACTGTAACACTCGTTTGAAAACTACCATCGGTCACTGTAATAGAGTTGCCATTGACTGCGACCGTAACTGCCGTTGAGTCTTTGACAGTGCCGCTTACGATGATTGTCGCATTGTTCGTAATGGTTGAATCGACAGGTGAGGTGATCGAAAGGGCTGGCAGGATAGTATCTTTTATGACCGTTATTTGTTTTGAGCCTGTATTTCCCGCAGCATCGGTTGCAGATATGGTATAGACGTTCGTTCCTTCGGCAAGTGAAACCTGCTGTGAAAACGATCCACCTGTACCGACGGTCACCGGCGACCCGTTGATCGTCAAAGTCACCGCCGTCGAATCCTGCACGCTGCCGGAGATCGTGACCGATGCCTGATTAGTTATGAGACCATTGGATGGATTTGAAATCGTGATCACCGGAGCTACCGAATACCTTCTAACTGTACGTACGACTGCCGTGGTCGTGTTTCCCGCTGCATCAGTGGCAATAACTGTGATGGTGTTTGTTCCTTCGATGAGTGCTGCGGATGTCCTGAATGAATCGGATGCAACGACAACCGATGTACCATTGACAGTCACAGTCACTGCCGTTGAATCGACAACGGTTCCATAAACTGATACGGAACTAGCGTTCGTTATCAATCCGTTGATTGGACTGATTACCGTCAACGTCGGAGGGGTTGAGTCTTTTGTAACCATCACTTTCTGTGTTGACTGGTTGCCCGATGCATCTATTGCGACAACGGTTATTACATCTACTCCCTCGGTAAGGCTCACCGAAGTTGAGAAACTACCATTTGATACGGTGACAGCTGTACCGTTCACCGTTAGAGTCACAGCCGACTGATCGGTTACGGTTCCGCCTACCGTGATTGAGGCGTTCTTGGTAATAGTGCCGTTTGCCGGCGCCGTAATCGTAAGCTGCGGCTTGGTAGTATCAACACTTCCTTTCGTTCCGGTGATGCCCAAGAAAATGAACGAGCCCGGCTCGCCTTGCACTGTCACTTCAAGAGTATTGGTTGCACCCTGCTTCAACGTTACGGGTTTTGTAATGAATATCGGGTGCCCATTAAAATCTGAGGGCGATAAAACTACGACGCCGTTAACTTCAATCGTTGCACCCGTGACTTGATAAGTCATATCGTAACCGTGTCCGCCGCTCGCCTGTTGACCCCTGTACCAGTCCCAGTCATGACCCTTGTCAACTGCAAAACCATCCAGTACGTCCAACGTGAACGGCGTCGTTACACCGGCGGGAACCGAAAACTTTTCGACTGTGGTGGTCGGTTTACCGCTTGTCTGCACGAACAACTGAGGCCCGTAAACGAAAACTATATTGTTGCCTCCGGGCAAAGTGAATGATGCTGCCAAAACGGCAAGAAGAACCACGGAATACTTCAACGTCGATTTCATTGTACAGCCCTTTCTGACCGATGAATTAAAAGGATGTTCTATATCGTTTAACTAATAGCTTCCTTTGTATCAATCATCTAGACGGGGAACCCTGACAATCCATAGCCAGCCATTATCATCGACTCTCGCAAAACCTCATTTCGCGTGCCCCATCATGGCACCGGACGCTTTTAAAAGTTCAACCTAAAACACTTAAAAGTCAAGATGGCACAGCATATTTCTTACGTGCTCTTTATTTTTTAAGACGATCCCACAGTATGTTCACAATTATTTCCCCTGCTCCGGCAGATAAACGTTCTGAAACTCCTCCCCGTATGAAATGTGTGGAGTTATGTATATGATCAACTCTGACTTCTCTTTCGACTTCGTGGTCGATGAGAAGAGTGCACCTAAAACCGGGATGGAGCCTAGGATAGGAACCTGAGTCCGGCTGTCATTTTCCGTTTCTTCGATAAGTCCGCCGAGCACTATTGTTTCGCCTTCCCGCATCTCAAGCGTCGAGCTCATTGAGCGCTCGTTTATCGTCGGGGGAACACTGGCTGTCAGCTGCCCGACCGGCGTCTTGAAATCCGGCTTTATGTCAACGAAGATCATCCCGTTTGCTCCAACGTAGGGAGTGATCTCGAGCTTGACGTCGGCCTGGATCGTCTGGAAATTCTGAGTCGTCTGGAACACAGTCGTGTTGCCCTGTCCATTGTATGGGACCGTGGTGTTTAATTCGTAGTATTGAGTTGTGCCGATGCTGAGTGATGCGGGATATCCGTTAAGCGTAGCAATAAGCGGTCGTGAGCGGACGTTTGCCACTCCATTTGTTTCCTGCGCCTGAAGATTTAAATAAAAGTTGCTCGGAAGCGTTCCAAGGTTGGCAACGCCTATGTTTGCGCCGAACAGATTTATGCTGCCGATTTGCTTCAGCGTCGCGTTAATCGATGTACCATTACTCGTGTAGTTGATTCCGGGAATTATAGTATAATCCTGCGCCGTGGTATCCACCGTGTTTTTTATTCCGGCATTGACTCCGAATGTGCTGCCCTTCGTCAGATCATAATCCACAACGAGCGCCTCGATGAGTACCTGCGGAACGGGTTTGTCTACCTCATTTATATAATCGTTGAACTCTGAGATGACATCGTTCGTAGCAATAACCACGAAACCGTTCTGTTCCCTTACGGGTTTGACCACTGCCTGTGAAGTTATCGACTGCGGTATGTTCTCAATCATCTTTTCGGCCCTGAGATACTTGAGCTTGAAGAGCTTGGTCTCGTTCATAGTCTTATCGGTCTTGTCCCCTATGAAATACTTCCCATCCGAAAAGCGATACGTCGATTTGGTATTCGTAAGAAGTAAATCCAAAGCCTGCCGGAGAGAGATGTTTGATACGCGAGCTGTGATCGTTCCGGGAACGGGATCATAGAATATCGCGTCGGCATTAATCTGGTGAACAAGATCGGAGACGACACGCTCAAGCGGTGCATCGGTCACATCGATTGTCGCCAACGTATCTCTAACGCTTATCCAATAGGGGCCGGCTGTTTTCGACTGCGTCCCATTGCCGACGAAATAATTCAGCTGGCTTACGAGATATACGCCTTCTCTTTTCTCTACCGCAAAGCCGTTATTGTTCATTAGCTGTGTGAAGCCGATGTCGAAGTCTATGTCGTTGAGCGTTCCGGAAATCGTCCCCGTCGATCCCGTCATGACGAGGATGTTCATCGAACTTTTTTTCTCAATTTCCTGTACCACTTCCGACAGGTTGTCGTTTTGCGCGTCGATCCATAAATGTCCGTTGCTATAAGCGACATAAGGGACATGAGGCGGAGGCGGAACCACCTTAGGCGGAAGCACTTCACTGATCTTGAATATCCCGCCGTCAAGCACGAGGCTTAAGTTATTCTGCTCGCAGAGAAATTTGATCGCATCATAAACTCGTACCTGATTTAGCGAGATGGTGGTATGTTTGTTTATCGAATTGTCGACGAAGATGTTCAATCCATGCTGGTACGCAAGCCCCCTGAAGATATCACGGATGTCGGTATCCTTGAAGCTGAGGGTAGTGGTGTCGCTTGCCCCGGGTGGAAGCTGGATAACAGTCTCTGGAATTTTTGACGTATCTGCCGCAGTGTTCAACGTGTCTGCAGCGCCTCCCCTTCCTGACGAATCCCGCACAGCCGGTTGGGTCTGCGCCGCATGGAGGCTGTCCCGGCTCATCGGAATGGTCTTCGACTGGGCAAAGAGACTGCCGACTGAGAATAGAATCGTTGCTGTTAACACGCACATAAGCTGCATCTTCATTTTCGCCACCTTTGACATTTTTTAAACTGCTGTTTCTCTTAGGACTTCTTCAACCGAGGTCTCGCCGCGCATCGCCTTCTTAATCGCCGCTTCGCGGAGAGTATTCATGCCGGCTTCCTGCGCCTTCTTCCTCAAGTCGGATGAATGCACTCCATGTGAAATCAAATCCGAAAATCCATTCTGAACTGCGAGGACTTCATACACTGCCGCTCTTCCTTTGTAACCTGTATTGTTGCATGAGGGACAACCCACAGCTCGGAAAAAACTCTCTTTACTCTTCGATTTATCAAGTCGTAATTCTTCTCTTTCTTCACTCGAAGGCTCATACGGAGCTCTGCATTTGTCGCATAATTTCCGCAAGAGCCGCTGGGCAAGGATCATCCTCAATGACGACGCCACGAGGAACGGCTCGACTCCCATGTCGATGAGCCTCGTTACCGCCGACGGAGCATCGTTCGTATGCAGCGTCGAGAAAACGAGATGTCCTGTGAGTGCCGCACGAATAGCAATCTCGGCAGTCTCGGAATCTCTTATCTCACCGACCATGATGATGTTCGGGTCCTGGCGAAGTATCGACCTCAAAGCGGCTGAGAATGTTACGCCTATCTCGGATCTCACCTGCGTCTGGTTTATCCCCGAAAGGTTGTATTCAATAGGATCTTCTATAGTGGTTATGTTAACTTTCGGATCGTTTATATGCTGGAGCGCAGCATACAGCGTCGTGGTCTTGCCGCTTCCCGTCGGACCTGTTACGAGTATCATTCCGTACGGCAGTTTGATTGTTCTCTCGAATTTCTTCAGATCTTCTCCTTCGAAGCCAAGCTTTGTCAGGTCAAGCTGCAACTGCGACTTGTCAAGAATCCTAAGGACGACTTTCTCTCCGAAGTCGGTCGGAAGGCTCGAAACTCGTATGTCTATCGTTCTTCCATCCTGCCTCACGCGAATCCTTCCATCCTGCGGACGGCGCTTCTCTGCGATATCGAGCTCCG
Source organism: Candidatus Kryptoniota bacterium (assembly GCA_049278975.1). Classification (GTDB taxonomy): domain Bacteria; phylum Bacteroidota; class Ignavibacteria; order Kryptoniales; family JAKASW01; genus JAKASW01. Next base: position 11,357 of record JBAPNE010000096.1, on the reverse strand, counting down.
ACATGATCTTGAGGCGCGATATGAGCGGCTTCGATTTATCTATCCCGAGCTGCTGCATTTCATGGAGCACGCCGTCGAGCCTGTACCTGACCCGCATGAATTTTTCGTAAGGCTCAATGTGTATGTCGCTTGCGCTCATGCGTATGGCGTCGGTTATGAGGCGATTTGCCATGGCGACTGCCGAGCCGTCCGATGACAATTCGGGTTTTTCGAGCACCGAACCGTTCTGAGCCATGTCTTCCCTCACCGAAACGACCTCCGAGCCCTGCGTTTGTTTTGAGCGTTCGAGATCGATCTCGCTGATGCCATAGAATCGACGGAGTGCCATGGCGATTGCTTCTCGCGGGAATTCTTCGATTGTTACTTTTTTGCCTAAGTAGAAAGCTATGTCGTCTGCGGCCTGTGCATCATGGTCGTGCGGAAGTGCGATACATATCGTGTCCCTCTGGACGGAGAGCGGAACGACGAATAACTTCGCCGCAAGCTCTTTCGGAATAAGTCGAAGGACATCGTCGGTAATATTTTTTGCTAAAAGGTCACTCATTGAAATTCAATTGCTGAACGGCCTGAAAATATTTGGCGTTAGGTCCCGCCTTGCGGGATGCCGCATCATTATCAAAACCTGTAATGGCAGGGCGGCAAAATCTGTTGAGCGAAGCGTGAGGCGGAAAATGTTGTTTGAGTGGTGCCGAGGGCGAGACGAGTTTCATTTTCCGCAGCGAAGCGAAACAGATTTCAGCCGAATATTTTCCAGCCTTGACTTTTTGGTTCTTTTGTGTCAAGACAAGAGAACAGAAAACTTCATCAATAATTGTCAGCATAGAGCAGTTGGAATATCTTAGTTAATGGATCAACATAGTTTGACAACAATAAGACAAGAAAAGACGTGACCGACAGGAAGCTGCCGAAGGGAAGTTTCATGTCTTTCGCGGGTACAGCCTGTCCCGACTTATCTGGAGAAACTTCAATCGGCGAGCCCATCATGTAACGTTTGACAATCCAGTAAAGACATCCGAGCATCGCCGCCGCCCACACTGCCAAAATAAAATTCTGTACCCCGATAAATAGCCCGACGAGCGCCGCGAGCTTCGTGTCGCCAATTCCCATCGTCTCTTTTTTGAAAACCGCATTTCCCGCCGTCCTGATAAGAAGCATTAGCAAAAACGCGATTAGTGCCGAACCTAAAGCGGCGATCAACTGATGAAACGAGATAAATAGATTGAGCACAACCCCGATGAGTATGCCTGCCACTATTATCCCGTTCGGTATAATAAGGCTCTCCCAATCTATGAGAAAGACGATGAGAAGAAGCATAAAAAAGAATGCGAGCGTGATGGAATAAGAATCGAGCCCATATCGGACAAAAATGAGTACGAGCGTTCCGCCGGAGATGAGTTCTATCAAAGGATAACGGAAAGAAATGGCACCGCCGCAGCTCCTGCATCTTCCCCTCAAGAAAAGATAAGAGACAATTGGAACAAGCTCGTACCATCTTAGGATCGTCCTGCACGAGGGACAAAACGAGCGCGGCGTTACGACCGACATGCCTCGCGGGATGCGATAAACACAGACATTCACAAAGCTGCCAAGCGATGCGCCGACGATGAATACTATTAATGCAACCAAGTAAAATCCTCTTGTGCCGACGTTGTCAAATGCCACGGTGGCATCATTGCAAAGAGTCTCGCCTTTGCGGGCGACGCGGCGATCTCTACCGATACCATGCCCATGTCATTCCCGAATGATCCTATCGGGAATCTCGTGTCGAAGATAACCTGGATTCCCGCTTGAAACACGCGGGAACGACAAAGAGAAATGGTCTCCCCCATCTTATCTGGACAGTCATGACTAATGCTCTCACTTTTTGACTGCTCAGACAGCCACTCAAATAGGAAACTCTCAGTTGGTTTCAAAATTACATATTGAGCATGTTGCGGAAAAGAAAAAATGTCATTCTGAAGGAGCCTGCCTGCACGGAGCGTTTCGGCGAAGCCAGGCAACGCGACTGAAGAATCCATTCTCCTTTGCTCAAGAATGGATTCTTCTCCCGACAGGTCGGGATCAGAATGACAAATTGGACTTTTGTCAACACCTTCGTATTCTGCGAGCCCATCCTTGGATCCACTCATGCTATCAAGATGTGGGATTTTCCCACGCCAAACTTGGCGTAAACGCATCGTTGAGCTATATTTTTTTCCTTGTTCATTCTCGGTTCTCTCTCGATTCATTCTCGGTCTGCTCGGCTTTCTCCCGGCTCTAAATCGGCTATAGATAAATTAAACATCCTCCAACTGGCTCCCCTGTTTAAATTCAATTAAAGTGTAGGATATTCCTACATTGACGGCTCGTTTGCCATTAGTTGTTTTCTATCAGCCATGACCTATGACCTGTTTCCTATGACCCATCAGCCATGAGCTATAACCCATCGCTCATGAGCTAATTCGCCGAAACTTTCTCTTTTATATCTCCCGTCTCGTCAACAGTCCAGACATTGAATTTGCCGTTGTTATTGAAATCGACGACTGCCGTTGCCTGTGCCACGAAGCTTTTCTCGTCAGCCGAGACGATCTCGATCTTGTACCGCGCTCTCCCGCCGTCTGTAACTAACTTCTCCTGCTCGAAGCCGATTTCATCAAGCGAAGTCGAGTAGTGATCGTTCTCGAATTTGTAGCTCTTCTCCAGCGTATAGAGCTGCTTCAGCATCAGCTTGGCTTCGGTGGTCTTGGCTTTCGTCACGACCGGCTCGAGCCGGGGCAATGCCAATAGTACCAGTATACCTATGATGACCAGAACCACCATGAGTTCCACCATGGAGAAGCCATGATCTTTTGATAAAAGGAGTCGTATACGTTTCATATGCACCTCACAAATCCTGCTTTAACGCGAAAATTGCATCCAAAAACAATTGAACAGCTACGTTTCATGGCACGAACTCATTCCCGGCCTTTTCTCTCACAAAGAGAAGTGCCGCTTACGGAAAAACTTTATAGATGTCTTTTCGATGAACTAATCTTGCAAACTGCACCAAATCGCCCTCCACAAAAATCCCGATGCGATAATCGCCAATCCTTATTCTGTATGCAGACTTAAAACCGGCCAGCTTCTTTACTTGCGGAATACTTGTGACCGATTCAGCTGTTTCAACCTGAAGGATTAGCCTTCTGACCGATTCTTTGACACTCTTTACAGAAAGCTTATCTATGTCTCTGCCAAATTTGTCGAGAAACTCAACCCGCATTACGGCTTCAGTTTCTTCATTATAGACTTGCGGCTGACTCTTTTAGTCCTGTCGGCTTCTTTCATCAACGAAGACAGCCCCGCATCCTCAATAGCCTCGTCATCGACAAGACTTGACTTAATCCCAAGTTTGTTCAGAAGGTCGGATAGAAACCTTAGATCTGATTTTGTTTTCGGTTTAACGATAAGTGCTCTGCTCACTGTTTTTCCCTTTTCCATTCATTAAGAATGTGTTGCCGAATGATTTACATTGAGAAGAAGATGGATTCTTCGGTCGTGGAATTTATCCCGCAAAGCGGGACTCCCTCAGAATGACATAATCAAGGGTCTTGTCATTCTGAACGAAACAAAGTGCAGTGAAGAATCCATTCAGCAACATCCTCATTAAAGATACCTCAATCCTTTTCATCTTGCAATTGAGTAACCGAAGGCGCAAGGTGCCACCCGCCGTCATATTATGACGAGAACCACCATAAGTTCCACCATGGAGAAGCCATGATCTTTTGATAAAAGGAGTCGTATTCGTTTCATATGCACCTCACAAAATATTTCTCAAATACGAACAAGAGAGCAAGCGAGTAATCATTTTAATACGCTTCTTTTCGATGTTTGAACGAATACAAAACAACGTCCTTATCGAATACATCGTATCGAAGACGCCATACGCCCGAGCGGATACGCCACTGACCTTCGCCTTGTTTTACGTCTGAAAGTTTTTTGATAGGATACTGGCGGCTTCTGTTGTAGGGGTCGGACTTCAGAATATCGTTCAATCTTTCCACAACCACGGTCAATTCCGGTTGTCGCTCGAAAAGTTTCTCCAATTCCCGTTTAAATTGGGTGGTTGGTCGAACACGAAAAGACTGTACCATGCAATGAAGTCTATCGTTTCCTGGTACGCGGCTTGTGCGTTTTCGCCTTTAATTGATTCAAAAACGAATCGAGGTCGTCGGTCAGTTTCCCCGCCTTGTATTCTCCGTACCCTTCGGCAATTTGCTTCTTGAGCTTCTCATCCTTGAGATCGAGATAATCCTCCATCTCCTCAATATCCATCATGCCGACAATAGGAATGCCATCTTTCTCAAGAATGGCGTACTCCTTGTTCATGTGTATTCGGCGAACCACCGAACCGAGGTTGACACGGGCTTTTGTAAGAGGAAGCCTGTGAACCGTAGTGCTTGCTGTTTTGACGCTCATAAAATAATGTCCTAAGTAATGTTGATTAACGTTGATTAATCTCAAAATACACTTTCACAAGACGTTTGTCAAGAGCACTTTTGCTGGCAAGGAATGTATCTATCAGGAATCAAAATCCTTTATTCTTATTTGCAAGTACCACCATCAGTTCGACCATGAAGAAGCCGCCGCCTAAAATTGAAAGTCGAAGACCCCGTTCGTGGGGTGTCCTTATTCGTTTCATACAGTACATTGTAGTTTTTTTGTGCTAATCGTTCACTGCCACATTTCAAAATGTCTTGTATCTTTGTTCCACTTCATCTTGCCAGAGTTCTGTTGCCAGAGGGCCCGCGCTCAGCCACTGTCCTCTCCATCTGTCGTAGTACCTTCATATATAGATGGATCGTTCCCAGAGGAACAACGTTGATCAATAGCGGAATTCAAACGGTCGCGACTCTATTAATCCTATCCATGCACTGTGGGTTCCAGAACTGTCTTTGAATGCCGGATAGTTGGACCCAAAATTGCCGTAAATCAAATACCGATGACCTTGAACAAAACCTTTTGAAGGGAGGGGAATAGTCAAATAAAGCTTCTCTTCAGACTTTAGCATTATGAACCTTTCGGGTATCGCGTATACGTCCAGCATGTGCCTCCCGTCGGTAAAATTGTCATCTAATCCATGAATTCTATACGAGAGAGTACCAACTCCAATGTAATTCCCGTTAATCCAAGGATCAGGGATGTAGAGAGTAGAGTCTGATACATTATGAAGGACAAAAACAATGCTCCTCTGAGTGTGCGTGGACTGGTTACTACCACAGCTTGTGCTATTGGCGACCCCAGTCTCCAAGAACAATGTGCTTTTCTCGAGAGGCAGCACTTTTACAAGGCTGTCTGGTGCCCTCTCAAGTCCTATGTATTCAGGTTTGTTCTTAGTTTCATGCGAGCATCCCGCCAGCCAGAATGCGATAAGTATCGTAACGCACGACAGCAACTTCATTTGTTGTAGTTCTCCTTATCTTCCTTCGCTTTTTCCGCACGTTGCTCCTCCCTTCTCTCGAAAAACTCCTTCAGGAGTTCATTGCGAATTGCCTCCTCATAAGGCGAAGCCTCCTCCTTATCGGCATAAGCATTTCCCTTCGATGCATCTTCCTTTGATTTTTTCGGATTCTTAATGGCAGTCTTGGCGTGCCCCAATTCGTGTCCAAGGGTTTCCCCAATCTCGACATCTACATCGCCTTGATCAGCTCCGGCTAATGAAGCAATGGAAGCAGCAATGGCTTCAATGTTTGCGGGGTCCAATTTTATGATGCCGCTCTCTAGGTTTCCAGTTTTCGGGTCCCATGTAGCTTCAAACAGGCCACCAGCTGCTCCTTCAGACTCACTTTGTAGAATTGGCTCCTCTCTAATATTGATTTCCTGAGGGGCTTGGTCAATGGTTTTATAAAGCGCTCGTCCGACTTCAGTGGATTTGAGCAGGACCACAGCATGTTCGGCATATGATAATCCCTCGGTTTTTATTCCAGTTAACCAATAACAAAATCTTTCCAGGGCAGTGCCCACCGTGACCCTCCGTCCGTCAGTATCAATCAATCGAATTGGATTACACATTGCATACGAGTACGGACTCCACTCCGGATATTTCTCCATCAGCGGATCCACACTCAGCCATCTTCCAATCCTCGAATCATAATACCTTGCGCCAAAGTAGTCGTAGCCTGTCTCAACGTCGCGTTCCTTGCTTGTGTATTTGTACCTTGCGTCTGAAAGGTTGACTTCATTCCTGAGGTCCATCTGTTCTCCAAACGGATAATAGTCGTTATATGCAACGACGTTCGCGCTTGCATCCACGGTCACACGAATGCTTCCGAGGTGGTCTTTGATGTAATAGTAACGATTTGTACCACTATTGATCCTGACCTGTCCGATGTTGTCGTCTCCTGCCCAGATGTTGTAGGTGATGTTGGTTCCGCTCGGCGCCCAGTCAACCACTTCCGTTTTGCCGTCAGGTCCATTGATGTAAAAAGTGTATGTGCCGTTTATATTCTTTTGCATTCTGTTGCCATTGGCGTCATACGCATACTGGTATAATAGTCCGCCGGCAGTATAAACCGAAAGCGGGTGATTGTCAATGTCGTAGATGACAAATGAAAGCACGTCGCCCAAATCCTGTATCATATTTCCATTGCCGTCATAGGCATAATTGTTCGCAGGCTGACTGTCGAGATCGAATGAATATCTATTTGCCGGAACGGCATCTGTAATCTGAATGAGCTTGTTCGTCCCGGATTGGTAATTATAAGTAAGCTGATCCATAGGGCCGCAATTATTCCCTTGAGGTGAGCTTGATATGCTTGCATGGAACGTGCTGCCGCCGCTTGCACGAAACCCCGATACGAGATGGATACTGCTTGATGCCTGGAAAACGTCGTTGTCTCCTGCCGGAATGGTATAGGATGAAGCCACTATCGAGACCGCCCCGTACGCTTGGCTCTGACCGCTCGGGCGTGTCGTCAATGTCAGCAACGCAGGCGGCTGCCCGCCATCCGAAGCATATCGAGTCAATTGCCTGATATTTCCATTATTGTCGAATGAAATGGTTGGCATGTCATAGGCAGTTGTGGGATACCAGTTGTTATTCTGGGAATTCACCCATATGTAATACCCGAAGTCTCCCTTCGTCAGCCGGTTCGCGCCGTCGTATGAATGTGTCCACCCCACTAATGTGGCAGTGCCTGCAGGGCCTGTATATCCCACATTATACATCTGATACATCAGCCAGCTGATGTTGCCGTTGTATTGTGGCGTTGCAATCTGACCGGATGGATTGACAACACTCCCAGGCAGATTATAGCCGATCCCTTCGCCGAATCTATCCACGTATCGTACCCCGCTTCCGCTGGAGCCATCATGACCGGGATCGTCTGTTGCATCCAGATTCTGATTGTTAATGCTCATGAGCCAGTCCCGCTCATTGTACCTGTAATCCACGCCTTGTGCATTCGCGAGCTGCAACCGTTCAGGTTTTCCTGACGCAAAGTACTGATACGTTGCTTCCTGTGTCGCACCGCTCATATTCTGGTTCGGACTGGTAGAAACTGTGAGCAAACGTCCCGCAGGATCATAAGTGTATGATGTGTAGAAATCCGCAGACGAGCTCCCTTCGTCCACATAACCCTTCTCCGTAATATTTCCCTGGATATCATACGAATAGGTTAGCTGCTTCGCAGAAGTATTCGGAACATTGATTACCATCCATTCAATTCTTCCCATCGGGTCGTACGAATAAAAAGTCCGTTGGGCTAAGCCTATAGGCTGCCAGGATTCGGTGTAGGAGATTCTTCCCTTCACATTTCTCTGCCCGGCTGCAAGAGGATTTGTACTGGCTGAGTCATAAAAGATTTTTTTCCATACTAAGACGCTCGAGGTCGGGAAACCCGGGTTGTTTGCATTCGCCTGCGTGAAATCCCCGGTGACGGAGTTCGATAGGTATTCTCCCTCCTCAATCTCCCGATTTATTGCATCATACTTCTTGTAAATGAATTCATAGCCAGTTGAACAGGTAATCGAATAAGCGTACGTTGCGCCATTACATGTGAGTGTGTAATCATAAGATCCAATCGGTAAATGAACCGATGAATTAACCTGAGATGTGGTCGATGTAATAGATGTCAGAACCGCACTGCTTCCATGAGGTTTTATCGAAAGTAAGCCGGTCCCGGATCCGCCCGTCGGAGCTACAGAAAGAGCGACCAACCCTGGCATGGCCAAGTAGAAGGACCCGCTGGTCGAGCCTCCGTTGCCTCCCAAGTTTACGGAATTCTCGCTGGCAGATGTGTGATTAGCATCCTTGGTCAATCTCAGGTTGCCGTTATTGTCATAAAGATACTGAACCGTTCCGGCATCGGGAGATGCCTTCTGAGTCAGCTGGTTCATCTTATTGTATATATATGTGGTATTGTAAGAGGAACCGTCAGGCGGTATCGATTGTGTCAAATTTCCAAGCACATCGTAAGAGAGCTTCGTGGTCAGAATGAGATTAGCTGAGTCTGTTACGGTTTGCACTAGATTCCCAAAGATGTCACGGAACTCCAGCCTCTTAGTGCCATTCTCATCAGTAATCGATGTTTTGTAGAGGGTATTGTTTGCGAATCCCGCATTATCGTTCGTGGCATTTGCCCCATAAAGGTAACTTAGGAAATGGTTTTGCCACGCATTCCCTTGAGGTATGGTATTCTTGACTCTGCCTGTGCCATCAAGATAGTACTGGTTTTGTGTGTAAGGATAGCTGTCTGAAATACCGTTGTAAACTGTCGTATTGTAGTAGTTGATATCATTAGAAGAGTAATTCGGATCGTAGGTATGCGGGCTTGCTAATGTGACCTGATAAGGTTTATATGCGTAACTCACTCTCCACATCGGATCGTATGTCGTGGGCGTGACAATGTCCGAACTTCCGAACGAGACCATTTTTTCTCTTTCGTATCCGGCTCCATCAAAGAAAGAATTCGCGATCGTATAATCGGAGCTCGATCTAAATGAGGTTGCGGTGATGGAGTTTGGATTTGTTGACGAAATTCCATTGCCAACCAGGTCATAAGAAAACTGATTGACGAGTTGGCTAAGCGGGTTCGTGACAGTAGCTATCCTGCCTAGATTATCGTATTGCGCCGTCGTCGCGTTTCCATTCTCATCAGTCTCGGAGGTTACATTCCCGTACTGATCATACTGGTACGACTTCTCTAAAATGGGTGAAGAAATCGGTTCAACAGCGCCCGTAACGTAGCCTTTCGACAAACCGAGTGCGTCGTTACTGTAAAGGTTAGAAGTGCTGCTGTAGTAATAGGCCGTGGCGTAACCATTCGCATCCGTGCTGCTAAGAACATCTGAATATCCAGAATTGTCATAAGAAAAAACCTGCTGACGAATAACATTACTCCCCGAAGTATCGGCGGGAGCAGCAACATCTGTCGGTAATCCTTTCCATACAAATTTCTCCCACGGGAGCCAGTAGCCGGCAGGTCCAAACTGATTCCATGTCGTGAATTCCTTGCTCATGTCTATACCGCTAGTGGCATTTCTCACGGTGGTGCTGTACAACTGAGATAACATCGGGCCTAACCAAAAGTTGTTGCTCTCCATCATGCCGGAATATTTTGTATAAGCATAGGCATACTGGGTCTCCCTGTTGACGTTGCTCCCTTCTTCCGTTTTTATGCTTACCAAACCATTTCCGAAATCTCCTAGGTAGGCTTCTCTGGGGGTTGTATTATATTGATATGCTGTTGTGGCCGTGACACCGTCTTGCGTCATCATCACCGAGTCTAGTCTCGCCCACATTGAAGTGCGCATGATGTACTGATAGGCCGTCTGGTTATTATTTAGCATGCCATAATAATCATACCGGTCCATCAGTTCACCTTCCTGCAAAAATGTGTAGTAATACCTCGTCATGGTCGAGGGAGACTGGTTTGCTTGACCCGATTCTTCTTTCCAGACCAATCCACGACAGGGAGCTTTAGAGGTAAGAATAATGCTCCCGATGGGAACATTGTTGGGATTAGAATTATACGGAATAATATCTGGTTGACTCTCCAACGTGTCAGGATCCGACGGCGGTGGAGGTTGCTGGCCCACTGGTAGCATGGGCTTTAAACCCAACGAGGGGCCTTGATTACTTGCATTATTGATGCCCGGTCCATTATAGCTTGAGGTGTAATAGTACTTTTTCCATGTCGAATCAGGATTAGTCACCAACACCCAACGATGACCCACCTCGCAACCCCGATATGATTTGTAGTATTGGGTTGAATCCCATGTAAACCATGACCGATATATTTGGGGTACATATTCGCCTGCATAGGCATCGCTAGGCGGGTCATAGATCACCTCAGGCGAGTAAGTATAGTTCCAAATTCGAGGCGTTCCGCCCAAGCCATCATCAAATCTCTTTGATTTAAGTCTGCATCGGGGCTGAGCGCTGAAGCTCCAGTAGTTGCTCGTGGGCGAGAGCCCTTCTGGGTCGAAGTTAACGTTATCAGGTTCATAAGTGTAGGTGTAGGTTCCTCCGGTGGGAACTGTAACAGACTTGATTCTCCAGGTAGTGTCCAATGTTGTCGAGTTATCGAAATAGCCCGGCCATTCTGGCCCGCCAGACTTACGGCCGTTTGTCGAAATAAATTCCGGATCGATTTTAGCGTTAGCGGTATAGCTGAAGGAATACTGCTCCGGACAGGCAGTAATACCTACATCGTTGATGTCGTTGAGGTCAGTGACAGTGATACCAGTTAACGTCAACTGGTCGGTGTTTAACCGCTCATTAGAATTCCAAACACTTATAGAACCATCCCAGTTATCCATGTTAGCGCTCGTGGCGTAGTGGAAGACGACCCGTTTCAATTCTTTGTTCGTGTTTCTCTCGCAGAGAATCAGAGTATCCAACCTGCAATTTCTCGCAGTACTGTCTGCCGTGGGAGTCGAAATCTTAAAAACAGCATAGTGAGTATCAGTATAAAGGGTATCAGGGTGAGAATAAGAATACAAAGCGTAATCGGACTGCTGCGCCAAAGGTTGGTCAACATAGCTCTGTGGGATGTTCCCTGTTATATTCCCAAAATAATTGCCTACGCCGCTGGACTGAGTCTGTGTCCTGTCAATCATAACTGATTCATAGCGTCGATAGTAAGAAGTTTGATTTGGGCCAACTGCATATGTGATCTTGGTTGCGCTTCCATCAGGATATCTGATAGTGGTGAGATTCCACCGGTATGGGAACTCATACTCTTGATAATAAGGGTAGGTTTGGAACAATGGATTGCCCTTGATTTTCACGTAATCGTTGTTTCCGCTCGGGTCACCGAATGTATATGTTGTTCCATCCACTTTATTTACATTGAAATAATAAATTGAACCATCTCCTGATGTGCTATTAACAGTTGCTG
>JBAPNE010000095.1:0-3712 GCA_049278975.1 Candidatus Kryptoniota bacterium | reverse complement strand
GAAAGAATTTAGTCGCTAAAACCGCATTCTTATGGCATTTTCGGTTATTCCGCCTTGATTTTGTTCTATTTGTTCCGAAATTAGAATAGAACGGGTTCATAATTAGCATCGCTTGTATTACTACTTCAATTGTCACAACGCTGTGATTGATAATAGTTAGATACCGTTTTAAATTGGATGAGAAAGAACTGGGTTAGAATGAAAAATGATAAATGGAAACTTGTTATGGTTCGAAAGTGTTTATATACTATCGAAACAAAAATTTTAGGTCTGTGACATGGAAGGCAATTTTTCTAATCGGGTACAGGACGTAATAAGACTCAGCCGCGAGGAAGCTCTTAGGCTTGGCCATGATTTTATCGGGACGGAGCATCTTCTTCTCGGAATAATTCGTGAAGGCGAGGGAATCGCGGTAAAGATTTTGCGGAACCTCGGTGTGGATTTATACAAGCTGAAAAAATCGGTTGAGGATACCGTCCGCACTTCGGGGGGCACGCTAACCATCGGAAACATACCGCTGACAAAGCAGGCGGAAAAAGTTTTGAAGATAACATACCTCGAAGCGAAGCTTTATAAATCCGACGTGATTGGAACAGAACATTTGCTGCTGTCGCTTTTGCGCGACGACGATAATGTCGCTTCACAGATTCTCCATCAATTCAATGTAACTTATGATAATGTCCGACAGGAGTTGGACAATATCATAAATGGCAGGCCGTCGCAGCCTGCAGCACAAGCTGCGCAACATGGTTCAGGCTCCAGCACCGAACAGAAAAAAGGCGAGAAGTCGAAGACCCCTGTTCTTGATAATTTCGGGAGAGATCTGACGAAGTTTGCGATGGAAGACAAGTTAGATCCGATAATAGGCAGAGAGAAGGAAATCGAGCGTGTTGCACAAGTCCTCGCGAGAAGAAAAAAGAATAACCCTGTTTTAATCGGGGAACCGGGCGTTGGAAAGACGGCAATTGCGGAAGGGCTGGCACTTCGCATCGTGCAGAAAAAAGTTTCCAGAGTTTTGCATAACAAGAGAGTCGTTACGCTTGACCTTGCCGCATTGGTTGCCGGCACAAAATATCGCGGACAATTCGAAGAGCGAATGAAAGCAGTTCTTAATGAACTCGAGAAAGCCAAAGATGTGATTCTCTTCATCGATGAACTCCACACAATTGTCGGCGCAGGCGGCGCATCGGGTTCACTTGACGCCTCGAACATGTTCAAGCCCGCACTTGCAAGAGGTGAGATACAATGCATCGGTGCAACGACGCTTGACGATTATCGGCAATACATCGAGAAAGATGGTGCGCTCGACCGCCGGTTTCAAAAGATAATAGTTGAACCTACGACTGTTGATGAGACGATTCAGATTTTGAATAACATTAAACAAAAATACGAAGAGCATCACAACGTTCGATTTACGGATGCGGCAATAGATCAAGCGGTGAAGCTCAGCGACCGCTACATGACTGACAGATTTTTGCCGGACAAGGCAATCGATGTTATGGATGAAGCCGGCTCGAGGATTCACCTTGCGAACATTATCGCACCGAAAGAAATAGTTGAACTTGAAGAAGAAATTGAAAAAATAAAACAGCAAAAAAATAAAGTTGTAAAGACGCAAGACTTTGAAGAAGCCGCAAGACTGCGCGATCTCGAGAAGAAGTTCCTCTCCGATCTGGAAATTGCGAAGCGCGAATGGGAATTGAAGGCCGAGACGACTATCCACGAAGTAACCGAGGAACATGTGGCGGATGTTGTCGCCATGATGACAGGCATTCCGGTGAATAAGATCGCCGAGAGCGAGTCAGCAAAACTTCTGAAGATGTCTGAGGAACTGAATAAAGTTGTCGTTGGACAGAAAGATCCTATCGAAAAGCTAAGCAAAGCGATCAGGCGCGCGCGCGCCGGGTTAAAAGATCCAAAGAGACCGATCGGCTCATTTATTTTTGCGGGTCCGACCGGCGTCGGCAAAACGGAACTTGCGAAGGCGCTTGCGAGATACCTGTTCGATTCCGAAGACGCCCTTGTGAGAATTGACATGTCGGAGTACATGGAAAAGTTCAACGTCAGCCGGCTTGTCGGAGCGCCTCCAGGATACATCGGTTATGAAGAAGGCGGCCAGCTCACTGAGAAAGTGCGGCGCAAACCTTACAGTGTTGTTTTACTCGACGAAATTGAAAAAGCTCATCCCGATGTATTCAACATTTTGTTGCAAGTCCTCGACGACGGGATTTTAACGGACAGTTTAGGAAGGCGCGTAGATTTTAAGAATGTCATTTTGATCATGACGACAAATATCGGCACTCGCGAAATCAAGACCACGGGATCATTTGGATTCGGACAATCGAGAGTTGAAGATAAATATGCCGCGATGAAGAGCGTGATAGAAGAAGCAATGAAGCGCTTGTTCAATCCGGAATTCATGAACAGGATTGACGACGTCATAATCTTCCGCTCGCTTGAGACAGATGATATTAAAGAAATCATCGACATTCATACCGAGAGCTTGCGTAAAAGACTCAGTAGTCTCGGCGTAAAACTTGAGTTGACAAAGCCAGCGAAAGAGTTTCTTGCCGAAAAAGGTTTTGATCCAGCATTCGGTGCAAGGCCACTTCGCCGGGCAATCCAGCGTTACTTGGAAGATCCGCTTGCCGAGGAAATGCTCAAGGGCACATTCGTAGAAGGCATGGTGGTGAAGGTGAAGATCGACAAGCGAACCGGCGAATTGAAGTTCTCGGAGCTTAAAGAAGAAACGGAAACGAAAGATCCGAATCTTTCAGACGTGAGTACGAACTGAGTCGTTGGTCTCGTCAAAAAATTTGGCGCTGAATGACCGCATCGTTGTTCGGCGCTTTTTTTATTATCAAATTGTATTTTCTTCTCAGCTTTATTAAAATTGGTATACATAAGTTCAAACTAAAACCACAGGAAAAATAAATGAATAAGAAAACCAAAACGGCAAGGAAGAAACATCACAAGAAAGTCAAGAAGATAAAAAATAAGGTACGGCTGCGGCGCGCGGAAGCGACCAAAACTAAATCCGTAGCTCAGTAAAGGTCTCTTCTCAACTTTAACATTTCACAGCCGAGAATTATTTGAACTCGTACATCAGAGAACTAGAATACGCACTGCGAGTAGTTAAAGCATCGGAACGGATCACTCTGAAATATTTTCGATCGCGTTTTAAAGTGAACTACAAATCCGATAAAAGTCCTGTGACAATTGCAGACAAGACATGCGAGAAATTTTTGGTCGGGGAACTTTCCAAAAAATTTCCTCATCATGGATTTTATGGGGAAGAGTTCGGCGCAGAGGAAGGACGTATGTCGCCACCACATAAATCGGCAATGCGTTGGATAATCGACCCGATTGACGGGACCAGAAATTTCACTCGCGGAATTCCGTATTGGGGTACGCTTTGCGGGCTCGAACACGAAGGTGAGATCGTGGCGGGCATCATGGCACTCCCTGCACTTAAAACGACTTATTACGCCTCGAAGGGGCATGGAGCATTCAAGAACGGGAAACGAGTGAAAGCCAGTAAACTTAAGGAATTAGATAAATCGGCAGTCATATTTGGCGGATTGAGCTATTTTATTGGAACCGAATATGAAAAACCATTTCTCGAAATCGTGAAATCATCGTACCATGATCGCGGATTCGGTGACTGCTTCGGATATACGTTCGTTGCCGACGGCTCCGCGGAGGCAATGCT
>JBAPNE010000094.1:0-4729 GCA_049278975.1 Candidatus Kryptoniota bacterium | reverse complement strand
GGGACACGACGCGCTATACATATTCCGTCGACGGACTTATGACTTCCCTTAAAGATCCGAGAGGCAACACTCACACGTTCGCATACGACTCTTTAGGGCGATTGATCATGGATCGGGACCCGGCAGGCGGATACAAGATGCTGACACGCGAAGATAACAGCAACGGGTATTCGGTGACCGTGGCCACTGCGTTGGAAAACAAGACGATTTATGGCGTATCGACACTTTCCACAGGCGGCCAGCTTATGACAACGACCGACGCGAATGGTCTGATAGATAGCACTTCCGACAACTATGAAGGGACATGGATCACAAAGAGCCATGACGGCACTGCAACGCAGACCGTTCAAGCGCCCGATCCGCGATTCGGGATGCAGTCTCCTGTCGACAGCATTAGCACGGTGACGACACCAAGCGGATTGAAATCGACCACACTGGAGAGCCGTACCATCACTCAAATGAATGGACTTCAGATAGGACAGTTTACCGATAACGTGTCCGTGAACGGCAGGAATTATCAGACGGTCTATGATGGCACGAAGAATCTTTTTACAACCACTTCTCCGCTGGGGAGGCAGTCGTTTACCTATATCGATACTCTCGGAAAAGTTATCAAAGATTCGATTCCCGGAATCGTTTCGGTAAATTATTACTATGACACTAAAGGACGACTCACTTCAGTTGCCCAAGGTGCGAGGGTTTCATATTTTAATTATGACTCCTATGGGAGAATTTCTTTGGCGAAAGATCCAATTGGAAATACTTCGGGATTTGCTTATGACTCAGTCGGCAGAGTAACAGTGCAGACATTACCTGACGGCAATTTGATTGTATTTACTTACGATGCCAATGGCAATCTGGTTACTCTAACTCCTCCGGGTCGGCCGGATCATACCTTCGACTACAACGTGAACGATCTGACTGACAAATATACTCCTCCATTTGCTGGAGACAGTCTGAGAGCGACAAGTTATTCTTATGACATAGATAAACGGCTAACACTGACAAATCTTCCGGATGGTAGGAATATTACTATAACTTACGACACGGCAGGCTGCGGATGCGGAGGTACAGCGGACAGAATACATTCGATTGGATTCGACAGAGGAAGTCAAACGTTCGCTTATGACTCAGTAGGAAATTTGTCTTTGAGCATAACTCCCGAGCATGACACGCTTAATTATATCTATGATGGCTCCCTGCCTTACTCAACATATTCGAGCGGGAGTATGAACGGAAATGTTCATTACTACATCGACGGAAACTTCTGGCTGAATGCGCTCCAGCTTGATTACACCGGAACTGACACTCTCCACAACATTATGGGTTATGATTATGATGGTGATGGTCTGTTAATAGGAATATATCAGCCGACTTATAGCGACTGGTATTGGGAAACCGACGACGCGCATTATCTCACAATCAACCGCGACTATCAAACTGGGAATATCACAAGCACCTCTTTCGGCAACGTCAGTACGGAGCAGACGTACGACAATTACGGTGGACTTGCGAGTTACGAAGCCGATTATGGATCGACTCCGATGTTCCAGACTACATACAGCAGAGATTCCCTCGGCAGGATAACTTCCCTTTATGAAACCGAGTTTGGTGTGTCGAAGAATACCGATTATGAATACGATGCTGTCGGTCGGCTTACGGAAGTGTGGCGCAATGATACGCTTGTCTCGCAGTACGTTTACGACGCCAACGGAAACCGCGTCGCTCATATCACTCCGACATCAATAGATAGCGGCACATACGATGCACAAGATAGGATGCTATCCTATGCTGGTGCACAGTACACTTACGGTCTGAATGGGGACTTGGAAACAGAAATTGCAGGCACGGACACGACGAAATATACATATGACGCACTTGGAAACCTGACACAAGTCGCAATGCCAAATGGTGATGTGATCCAGTATGTGATCGATGGACAAAACAGGCGAATAGGTGAAAGGGTGAACGGGAGATGGGTGCACAAGTGGCTGTACGCGGGCCAGCTTACTCCTGTAGCCGAGCTTGACTCTGCAAACAACATCGTGGCACGCTTCAGCGGTGGGTACATGAATAAACGCGATACAATTTATCAGATCATTACAGACCATTTAGGTAGCCCGCGTCTTTTAGTAAACGTGGCAACGGGTGTGGTGGTACAGCGAATGGATTATGATGAATTCGGGAACGTGATTTATGACAGCAATCCCGGTTTCCAGCCGTTCGGGTTCGCGGGAGGATTATATGATTCCGACACCAAGCTGGTACGGTTTGGCGCGAGAGATTATGATGCCATGGTAGGAAGATGGACCGCGAAAGATCCCATTGGATTTGGCGGTGGTGATGGAAACGTTTATGATTATGCTTGGGGTGATCCTATTAATTATTCAGATCTTTTGGGCCTATCAGGTACAATAACAATTCATGCATCTGGTAGTGGCGGCATATCAGGTCATGCTTGGATTTCATACACGCCTGATGGTGGAACTACTTCCACATATGGTACTTGGGGAAATAATCCGACAGGACAAGGCAACGGAATGTTCATGAACCTTGAAGCTGGGAGAACAGGTGACGCTTCGAGAACGATGTATATTGACGATAACGCGGAGACAAATTTGTATAGTACAATAGAGCACTATCAGTCTCTTGGCGATGCTGGTTGGCAACTCGGAGCCCCGTGTTCAGAATTTGCCCGTGAAGCATGGCTCAGCGCCACCGGTGAGAATCTCAATGCTAATTGGGGTCCATTTAATAATCCCACAACATTGAAAAATTCTATTATCAACGCTAATGGAGGTGTTGCGCACAATACAGCCACATCGCCTTGTCATACTGGTTCGAGTGCTGGTTCCAGCGGCGGTTCGGGTAGATCCTCGGGGTCCTCACTAAATTCATCTGGTTCTTCATTAGGCTTTTCAACATCATCTTATTGAGGTAAATTCTATGAGAACATACTACTTGGTGACAAGTCTATTATTGATTATGATCGAGTTTTATTCTTGCCGCGGACAAAGCAAACAGATAATTGGAGAATACGCCATGGTGCTCGAATATAAGGATGTTCAAGGATTCTCCCTGAAAGTCAATAAGTTGTCTGACTCCACAGAGGTGGAACTTTCTGGGTTAGCTTTTCACAGTTCGTTAGCTGTAAAGGAAATGAAAACTGAAATCGCTGGTCAAAAATTAATTGTGAAAATTATTCTTGTGGAAGCAAGAAAAGGTCTTTCAGGAAGGTTTGCCTTCACAATCAAGGTGCCAGCCTCAGTTGAAGAAATGGTCTTTGGCAATGACGAATACATGATTTGGCAAAGGGAAGAAAAATAGAGCCATTCTTAAATATGAGATAGTTGTGCCGATGGATTCACCTCGTTACATTTGTTGCGGACCGACTTGTAATCCCAAACGGTGATGTGATCCAGTACGTGATAGACGGGCAGAACAGGCGAATCGGCGAAAGGGTGAACGCGAGATGGGTGCACAAATGGCTCTATGCAGGCCAGCTCACGCCTGTTGCAGAATTAGATTCCACAGACAACATCGTGGCACGGTTCTCTGGCAGCTACATGAATAAGCGAGATACAATTTACCAAATCATCACCGACCATTTGGGAAGTCCGCGGCTCATTGTGAACGTAGCAACGGGTGTGGTGGTACAGAGAATAGATTATGATGAGTTTGGTAATGTCACTTATGACAGCAATCCAGGCTTCTTCCGAAGGGATCCCTTTGGGACAGCCATTTGGATTTGCTGGTGGACTTTACGATGCCGAGACGAAGCTGGTACGGTTTGGTGCGAGGGATTATGATGCTGGCACAGGACGCTGGACGAGCAGGGATCCGATTGGATTTGGTGGAGAAGATCCCAATCTCTATAGTTATGTTTCCGACAATCCCATAAACAATGTTGATTTGTCCGGATTGATTAATAAATGGCCTTTTAACGGAATGATCGAAAAGGCACTTATTGAGGCAGCTAAGAAACAAGGAATACAGCTCTCTGGAGATGCAGCAGAAGCATTGAGAAAAGAAATGACGGAAGGTGAATACGATAAACTTCAGGAGAAAAATTTATCAGACCAAGGGAAAATCAGCATTCTAAATGATATCAAAGATAGGATTCTAAAAGATATTGAAGGTAAATATAGTTCAGATGTAAAAGACGAACTTAGAAGAATATCTGATGAACTCAAAAAGAAGGGATGTCAATAAAATATGGAGAAGAGCACTTTATCTAAGAAACGGTATTATTTAGGAATGACATTCTCAGTAGCACTATTACTGGTGGTTTTACTGCTTAATAACAAAATTAATAGCATGATAATATCCTGGTTTGCAGGGCCAATAACGCTGTTACCTTTAATCTCATGGTTTAAGAGTGATATTACCATAAACATAATATCATCCGTCTTATTTATTACTTATTACAGTTTATGTTTTTCAAGTATGCTGAAATATTATTTTTTGAACAAGAAAATAACGGCAATATTTATCTTTTCTGCTTTGATAATTATTAATACGATTTCAATTATCATATCGATGAAATATTTGCTTCCTTTCTGAGACTAAGCTGGTACGTTTCGGAGCGAGGGATTATGGCGAGTTTGGAAATGTGACATATGATAGCAATCGAGGATTCCAACCGTTCGGGTTTGCAGGAGGACTGTATGATGCAGAAACTAAGCTGGTACGGTTTGGGGCGAGGGATTACGATGCAAGTACTGGGAGG
>JBAPNE010000093.1:0-15191 GCA_049278975.1 Candidatus Kryptoniota bacterium | reverse complement strand
GACCGAATTTGTCGTTGAACCTTCCGGTGAATCTGGATATAGCGCAGTTGATACATTTGAGACGACACGATGCGTCTTAATATCTATGACCGTCACGCTGTTGTCATTTGCATTCGCAACATAAGCATTTCGGTTATCCCTGCTTATTGTTATCTCTGTCGGGTGATCCCCGGTTGCGACATGGTACAAGAGTCTGGTTCCGTTGAATGCCTCAACTGTTTTAGAACTCCAAATTGACACGAGAAGAGTCCCGTTCTTCGAAAATTTGCAAGAATACGGCATGCCGTCGAGTTTTAAATTTTGAAATTGCTTAGTTGCAAAATTGTAATATCGCACCGTGCTGTCGCCCCTAAGAACGACCGCAAGATTTCCTTTGTTCACATCGAGTCCTGAAACCCAAGCCGGCCTTCCCGTAGCCGGGACGTTTTCTTTTGATGACACAAAGTTTATCGTGTCTGAGTTCACCAGCCTCCCTCCAACCAAATTAAAAGTATAAACACAATTTTGGTTGCCGCCAGACACAAATAATTTTCTCCCAAAAAATGCTATCCCAAGCCAGCTGTCCTTCAAATGAATCGATTGTACCACTTTACGCAATTTCAAATCGACAAGAAGAAGCACAGGCTTCGAGACCCCGGAATGCGCCACTGCCAAATATTTTTGATCCGATGAAAGTGCGGCATTCATAGGAAGGTCGTCAAGGGCAATTGACGAGCCCGCAGGTGAGAGCCACCAACCATTCGGCAGAAGCACGCGTCGATCTTTTTCTCCGGGAAGCTGGGCATAAACTTTTACACTTGTCCCGAAGAGATTCAATAGGAAAAGGACACGAAGGATTGCAACAGGGAAAAGTTTTCTTATCATTCATTCCACCAATTGTTTTCTCGTAAGCAAGTTTAAGATTCGTTTTGGTTTATAACAATGAACAAGGTCTTGCAGTTTCGAAATTTCATTCGCAGCTTGCTTCCATTATCTTATGCAGTTATATTTTGTCGTAGTTAAATAGAGGCGCGGCAGTTATAAGTAATCTTGTTGAAGTCCGAAGCGCTGATGAGACAAGATTAAAGGAACTATCGCCGAAACCGGGAACATGGCTTCGATGTTCAAGGTTGGGCTGCCCTGATTAGTCGGGAGCGCGAACGGGTGATCGTTCGTGAAAAGCGAAGAGCTTGCAGACTGTCATCCGATCAAAACATTATTGATGAAAACCGGGTGGAGCGCTATTTGACTGATCGACACGCCCGTCTTGATCAGTTGTTTCCTCCATCCGCAAATTGTTAATCTCAAAAGGAATGAGAACTGAATGAATATCGGGTTGCTCGGTTACGGAAAAATGGGAAAAGAAATAGAATCCGTGGCAAAGCAGCGTTCGCATTCGGTTGCTGCTATTGCAGATATCGATTCAAATTTGTCTGACGTTAGAAAACAATTCGAGAATTGCGATGTTCTCATAGATTTCTCTGTCGCCTCCGCAATAGTGGAGCATGTAAAATTTGCGGCTGCACTAAAAAAACCGATCGTCATCGGAACGACTGGCTGGCAGAAAAATCAAGATGAAGTAAAAAAAATTGTGAGCGAAGGCGGCATCTCGTCGGTCGTTGCATCGAACTTTTCGCTCGGAGTAAATTTATTTATCTCGACTGTCGAAAAAGCGGCAAAGCTGTTCGGACAATTCGAGGGATTCGATTGCGCCGTTCTTGAGTCGCATCACAATCAGAAAGCGGATGCTCCAAGCGGCACTGCAATCACCATCGGCAATGCGATTCTCAAAAATGTTCCCGCGAAGAAAAGAATCGTGACAGGCATTCCAGAGGAACGGATCACAAAAGAAGATCTGCAAGTAAATTCGATGCGAATTGGAAGCGAAATCGGGACGCACTCGGTGTATTTCGATTCTGAAAATGATCGGATTGAACTAACACATACTTCAAGAGGAAGACGCGGATTTGCACTCGGAGCAGTAATTGCTGCTGAGTGGACAATCGGGAAAAAAGGATTTCATCAATTCAAAGATATTCTGTCAGAATTATGAATCTAATGTTGAACTTTCAATTGAGAACAATGGAATCAGATTTAGAATTAAGATTCGAGAATCTAAAATTTAGAATTAACAAAATGAGGTATAATAAATGAAGCCGAAACTATTCCGGGGGACAGGCGTCGCACTTATAACACCATTCCAAAAGGATGGTACAGTTGACGACCAGAAACTCCGTGAGCTTGTGGAATTCCAAATTGCGAACGGGACGGAGGCGATTCTCCCGGCCGGCACAACAGGGGAGAGTGCGACACTTTCACATGCTGAACACCATCACGTCATGGAAATTGTACTCGATCAGGCGAACCACCGTGTACCAGTAATCGTCGGCGCGGGAAGCAACTCGACGCGCGAGGCGATCTCACTGACTATCCATGCAAAATCCATCGGCGCGGATGGAGTTTTGTCGGTCGCTCCTTATTATAACAAGCCGACTCAGGAAGGTTTTTATCAGCATTACGCGGCAATCTCCGAAGCCGTCGATATACCGATTGTGGTTTACAATGTCCCCGGTCGAACCGGAAGCAACATCGCAGCCGAGACGACAATAAGGATGGCGGAAGAAATTCCAAATGTTGTCGCGGTCAAAGAAGCGAGCGGAAATGTTTCACAGATCATGGAGATACTGAGGTGCAGGCCGGACGATTTCGCAGTCTATTCAGGTGACGATCAAATCGCTTTCATTGTTGTATCGCTTGGCGGCGACGGAATAATTTCGGTGGTCGCGAACCAAATTCCTAAAATGTTCGGTGACATGATACGATACTGCCTCGCCGGCGATCTGAGAAATGCGAGAACATTGCACTACAAACTTTTGCCACTCATGAATGCAAACTTCATCGAGTCGAATCCGATACCGGTGAAAGCTGGTCTTGCCATGATGGGAATGATAGATGAAGTTTACCGGTTGCCGCTTGTTTCCCCAACTGAAGCTACGCGCATGAAGCTGAAAAAAATCTTGAGTGAGTTAGAACTAATCCACGAGCCAATCGAGGATCGTGTACGCAGGGCAAAATAATAATGAGCCGCGATTTACTGATAGCCGAGATAGAAAAATTTTATGCTACTGATGGTAAGAATCCTGAATCCGAATTACTCGTAGGACAGTTTCTCGAGCTGCTTGACATCGGTGAGATACGTGCGGCTGAGCCCGATCCATCATGTTTATCAGGCTGGAAAGTGAATGAGTGGGTTAAGAAAGGAATACTCCTCGCATTCAGGATCGGCAAACTTATAAAGATGGGAAATGGTGAGAATAATTCCCAACGGGATTTTCAACAGTTCTACGACAAGCACACACTTCCGATAAAAGACATTTCCATTGAAGATCAGATACGGGTCGTGCCCGGCGGGACGGCAATCAGAAGAGGCGCATATATTTCACACGGCGCAGTAATTATGCCGCCATCTTATGTTAACGTCGGTGCATTCGTTGATGAAGGCACGATGCTGGATTCGCATTCGCTCGTCGGCTCATGCGCTCAGGTCGGCAAGATGGTACACGTAAGTGCCGGAACACAGATCGGAGGAGTACTGGAGCCTATCGGGGCTTTTCCCGTAATCGTTGAAGACGAAGTGATGGTCGGCGGTAACTGCGGAATTTATGAAGGCGCGATCATTAAACGGCGTGCGGTCATCGGAGCAGGATGTATCATAACCGGCTCGACGCCGGTTTATGATTTGGTTAAGAAAAAAATCTATCGTAAAGAAAAAAATCAACCGTTGGTTGTGCCAGAAGGCGCAGTGGTCGTGCCGGGATCGAGGAATGTTGCCGCCAACTCTCAGTTTGCTGGTTCGCACGGAATTTCACTCTATACACCGGTGATTGTGAAATATAGAGACGAGAAGACAGACGCGGCAACGGTGTTGGAAGAAGGGTTGAGATAGGACTCGCTCAGAGATGCGAGTCTTACATAAAGAAATTGCCAAGAAATAGAAAAGTCCGCCACGCGGCGGACTTTAGTCTTACTATTGATCTACTGAAAACAGCCTAACAAGATGCCTAATCCATTTGCTTCAGGGGCATCCCGCCAGCTCTCCTTCTCTACTTCGATTTCATCATGGTCGAGTCACTTTTCGAAGACTTCGTCGTCTTCATCATCATACTTTTCGACGATTTTGCCATCTTCATACTCTTCGACGACTTTGCCATTTTCGTGGATTTGGACGTTTTCTTCATCTTCATGCTCTTCATCGATGACATCTTCATACTCTTGTTACTCTTCATCATCGTAGTATCTTTCTGCGCCATCGCTGGCTTCGTCTGATTCATTTCTTGTTGTGAACCAGCCTGTACAAGTGTTACCCCGGCGATCAAGCACAAGGCAACCAGGATTGATGAAATCATCTTTCCCATTTGTTATTCCTCCTTCATTAAGTTTATTTGTTGTTGGTTATATTTAGTGTCACACCAAACGTTCTAACGACCACGATAGTAATAAATCCAATGCCCATTTTCATCGTCATCCAAACGTAAAAGCAAATGCTTCAGTTCCAGGCGTTTCGAATTCTAGTTGAAGGACATGGCTGCCTGTTTTTCCTCTAAGGTTTATCAAATTATAAAGCCTGTCCGAATTCACCATGATCTCTCCGTTTTTTACGTCAGCCCCGGCGTTTGAAGCGTCGACAAGCTTCCAGTCTAACAGTACTCTTACTTTCTGCGTTGTTCCTGCACTTCCGGGCCGCAAAACAAGAAACACCTTTCCAGCAATGAATTTGTAATTTAGAATTGCGTTTTTCTCAGCGATTGCTTCTTCCCTCTTGATATTCCAATCGCCGCCGAAGCTGAACGAGTTCAGACGCAAATCATTTTCAAGCGTGAACGTTCTCTCTCCGGTACCTATGCTTCCACCTTTATAATAGTATTGCATCCGTTCAGCGCCTACATAACTCTCGGGCGAGAGCTCGCCGTCAGGAGTCTGGTCGGGCAGGTTGTCGACTGTTCCCGCGAGTGTCTGCCCGTTCTCTTTCAGAAGCTCACGTATCGCCATCTCCATCTCGTCGTATTCGCCTTCACCAAAATGCGTTCTCCTGATATTGCCATTGGCGTCAATAAGATACTCTGCCGGCCAATATTCGTTGTTGAAATTGTTCCATGTCGCATAATCGTTGTCCTGCGCGACAGGATAATGTATGTTATACATCTTTATTGCGTCTAGAACATTGTCCGTGTTATGCTCAAACTGAAATTCAGGCGTGTGTACCCCGATAGCCACGAACCCTTTGTCTTTATATTTATCGTACCATGATGTTAGGTGCGGCAAAGTACGGATACAATTAATGCACGTGTATGTCCAGAAATCAACCAGGACGACCTTCCCTCTAAGGGCACTCATTGACAGAGGTGAATCCGTGTTCAGCCACTTTGTAATGCCGACAAAATCAGGAGCCGGAGTATTTTCATTAAAATACGAAGTCACTTGGCTTACAGGAACTAAATTAGCTGTCCCCCTCCCCTTCAGAATATCCAACTGCTTGGTAACATTGGCGTTGTTCTCAAATCCGTTAAGCGTCGCACTAAATTGCGGGAAGGCGTTCAAGAGTTTTGTCTCGATCAGTCTGTCATAGTTTGTGTAGATGGCGACCGCAGTGAGAAGCATTATTACACCGAAACCCTGTTGTATCCTTCCAGTATAACGCGAAAGGAAGCGAGTCTTTGTAATTACTTGTTGTCCACCATAGGCAAAAATGAAAAGTGGGATTCCCACACCGATAACGTAAGCTAACGTCACTAGGACTACGGTAAATGTAACCTTTCCTGTTGCTGCTAATGTCGCGATCGCCGCAAGGATTGGTCCGGCACATGGTGACCAGACAATCCCAAGCGATAGTCCCGTTATGAATCCTGCAGTAAGTCCACTACCCTGTTTCGATCTCTGTCCGAATAAGCTGCTGAGCCGGCTGATAAAGCCCTCCATTATCCTTGACAGCGACGGGATTACCATCGTTAGACCTAAAATCGCTATGATCACGATTGCGACGAGCCGCAAGCTGTCCGGATCAAAATGAAAAATCTTAACGAGATAGGAGATAGACAATGTGAAGAAAGCAAAACTGAGCATCACGCCCAGCGTTACGCCAAGCGGCCTTTGATGTCCTTTACTCGCAACTGATGACGAGAGCACAATCGGCAGAATAGGCCAAATGCATGGCGCTAGAATCGTCACCAGCCCGGCAAGGAATGCAAATCCAAGTAATATAAACACGTTCTAACCTCATTCATTTCTTGAACAAAAATATCGACTACATAATATTTGTCGTAGAATGAAGCAAAACCTTACATCACTCAGAACAAATTTATGGCCTCACGATAAGTTTAGCAATTCCTGCATCTTCAGTTTTTCATCTTCGCTCAGTCCTTCAAGGGATTCCAATTTCCTCACAGCCATTGTGATGACCTTAGTCTGCTTCAGGAATCTCCGGCAAAATTCGCAGACAATCAGGTGAACATACAATTGAAATTTTTCCCGCAAAGTCAGCATTTGTTCTTCTCTCTTCGAGATTAAAAAAGTTGCTTGAGTACAGGGTATGATTTCCATTTTGTCTTTAAGCTTTAATCCAATTTTTCTCGATACATTCTCTCAGCAAGAGCTTTGCTCTATGCATGATCACCCAATAGTTAGACGTAGAAATCTCCAATCTCTTACATATCTCCTCAAACTCTAACTCGTCTAAATACTTCAACGAAAAAATAGCGCGACATTGGTTTGTCAGCCTTGCGAGGCATTTCTGCAGAGTTTCGTTAAATTCCTTGGAGCGGTAATCATCGTGGTGGCTTTCGGTCCAATTGATTGGCCCTGCCGACTCTTTCCACTCACCTTCCTCATCAAAGTATGAATTAAGATTAAACGACTCCTCTGCCTGCGAGAATGAAACTGTCTTATCGTTCACCTTATTGCGGTAATGGTCGATAATCTTATTCTTCATTATCGAGAAGAGCCATGTTTTCTCGGAGCTATCTCCCCTGAAGGACTCAAGGTTTCGAAGAGCCGATAGGAAAGTTTCTTGAACGAGATCTCGAGCGATTTCTCTATCGCCCACCCGAACGGTGGCGTAGCTGAACAGCGGATCTGCATAATTAGCGATCCAGTTTGAAGGCATGGGCTTTTCCTTGCGCGGCATAGGCTATATACATAATAAGATAATTAGAAGATCGTCTCAAGCAGATGCGTTGTTTTCTCCCTCGCGTGAAACTCGCGTGTGGAAACCACGATAGGAACAAAAATACCTATCGATACTTTTTTACTGAACGATCACAAATGGCACACTGATAGCCATGGAGAAATCAAAACCGGGTTCAAACGCATATAACTTATATAGGCTCATATTATCATGGTACGCGCGATTGAGGAGATTGTGGATTTGGAAATCGACGGTTGCCGGCCGCTCAAATATCCGGATCGTCCCACCGAAGCCGACATCGAACACCGTATAACCCGATGTCGTTGTTTCCGAAGGATCGATCCTGTTTTGATCGAATACAATATGCGCCTCACCAGAGCAATATGGTTCATTGACAAAGGAAATGGAAGGCAAATTGTATTTCAGTTCCAGCATCAGGCGATTGGCGGGAGTGAGCGGCAGCCATGTTCCAGCATCATTGTTTCTCGCAAGCAAGAAATCTCCACCAATGGTCAGCGTTGCCTGTGCCGTTATCTTCCCGCACAATTGCCCATCGACCCCCGTCAGCGTTGCGTTTGCTTGCTGCTCGGTGTACTTCGGAACTCCGCTCGCTGAGTCAATCTCTCCTGTCGGGCCAAGAAAAATGTAGCGGCTAATTCGGTTGTAATATGCTGATAACTCACCAACGACAATAGAGCCAGTTATCCGTGTAAGGAAATCGGTCGAGAAGGATTGTTCCGGTTCGAGGTCTGGATTCCCCAATTTGTACATGAAGCTTCCTTCTTGCAAACCGCTGATGAATAACTCCTCGACTTCCGGTGCCCGCCATCCGCTTCCCACATCTGCGCCAAACGAGATCTCATCGGAAGCGTGCCATAATACCCCGACGGATCCAGTTACAGCCTGATAACTCCTCGTTTGTCCGACAAGGTCGAGAGTTGCGTTGTCGGAAGTTTTTAAAGTGCGGTAATCGTATCGCACTCCGGCAGAAACGTCAAGAGTTTGCACTTTGTAATCATCAAATATGAATGCCGCTGCCGTCGATTGGTGGTAGGCGGGAATCACCGGATCTGCCTGAACAAAAGTAAAATTTTGTTCCTCCGATGAAGATATCCCAACTGTTCCGGAATTGTTATCCGATCCGTTATAGTAGAGTTTTGAATCAACCGAGAGCGATTGCAAAAGCAAATGATTCTCAGGAGAAGGATCATCGTCATCTTCATATTCGGCGGCATCGTTCCGCTGAAATACACCATCAAGCGAAACCTGGAGAGGGGACGGCTGGCTCTTGTATGAAAACCTGAACCTGTCGTGAACGGTATTCTGGTACGGCGTTCCGCCCGAATCGTCGCCCACAGGAAGAATTTCTCTATCTTGATCGAATCGCGAATATCCTAGAAGGAGATTTCCCCATTCTCTTTCAGTAGAAACTGTTCCTTCGAAACTCACTTCCGCTGCTCCGGTGTTAGGAAGAACGCCTCTTGGGGTTCGCACGTTTCCTGCCCCTCGAACCGTCACGTCGGCATAATAATTTGCGAGTGAAGTGGCCCCACTCAATGCCGCATGCGCAGCACCTTCCGTGTTGTTGCTAAAGCCATTCAGTACCACTTCACCACGCATTGCTGATGAATCGGAATTTCCTAAAGTTCTATCGTCGTGTATGAAATTGACCACCCCGCCGAGCGCATCAGAGCCGTACAAAACACTGTTCGGACCTCGTACCACTTCAATTCGATTCATGCTGAGAACATCGATGCCGGGACTATCATCGTCGTCCCAAGACTGATAATCGTGACGCTCACCATCTTCGAGAATAACTACGCGCTGATATCCGAGTCCATCTATCACCGGCTTAACGCTGAACGGCCCGCTATGAACCATCGACACACCCGGGAGGTCACTAAGTTCAGCTCCAACTGCCGAACCTGTACTTTCAAGAAGTTGACGTTCTTGAATCACTGAAACGGATTGCGACGAATTCGCAATGTCCGACGGTTGAGGTTTCGCGGTGACGGTTACGGTATGAACCGTCACAAAATTTCCGCGCATGACGAGTAAAATAAATGTAGATTCTGAAGAAACCGTAACATTGAGTTGGACGCTATCGAATCCAATCCGTTGCGCCTTTATCAGATACGTCCCCTTCGGAATGTTGCTAATAATAAACTTCCCGTCATGATCCGTTGAAGTTGTCTGCTGCAGAACTGGGATCGACACAGTGGCATTGGCAATGGCAACACTATCTTCATCGAGGACTGTTCCATGAAGTGTTTGAGAAAACGAATTTTGATAAATAATGTATACCAATGATGTCGCAAGAAATGTTGCCGTCAGAAAATTTCCCGGGACTTTCATTTTTCAAGAAGCTTACGGATCGATTGCAATTCCTGCCTTCGCTTCGGAGTCGTCCTCGGGTAACTGAGCTCCAGCGACTTGAGTGTATCCACAACAATTTGCGACACGATGAGCCTCGCGTTCTCCTTGTCGTCGGCAGGGATGATGTACCAGGGCGATCCTTTTATGCTTGTCTCGCTAAGGCAGTCCTCGTAAGCCTTCATGTAATCTTTCCAGTATTCCCGTTCCTTGATGTCGGCCTCGCTGAATTTCCAGTTCTTCTCCGGGTCTTCGATGCGTTCGAGGAAACGGCTTCGCTGCTCATTCTTTGAGAGATGGAGGAAAAATTTCACAATCCTCGTCCCATTACGGTGCAAGTGATTTTCAAAATCCACAATCGAACCATAGCGCTCATTCCAAAATGCTCTGTTACTCCATGCCTTATCAGGGATGCCTTCATTACGGAGAATTTCCGGATGGACACGGGCAATGAGCACTTCTTCATAGTAAGACCTGTTGAAGATCCCGATTCGTCCGCGTTCCGGGAGACATTTAGTGGTACGCCAAAGAAAATCATGCTGCAGCTCCTCTGCGCTCGGCTGCTTGAAGCTGAACACCTGGCAGCCCTGCGGGTTGACACCAGACATCACATTCCTGATAGTCCCATCTTTTCCGGCAGCATCCATCGCTTGAAAAATCAACAGCACCGCATAACGATTCGACGCATAATGAAGGTTCTGAAGTGAGCTAAGTTGCTCGACACGCTCTTCGAGAAGCTTATGGTATTGTTTCTTAGATTTGTAAACCGGTTCAACGGCAGTTGGATATTTCTTAAGATCCACTTTTTCATCCTCCTTAACACGGAAGATGCTCGAATTGATTTTCACTGTGATCCTTTCACTAATTCTAACTATGTTTCTTTTCCAACTTAGCTATAAGTTCCCCAAGTCTCTCTCAGCGTATCAGATATTTCTCCAAGGGTCGCGTAATCCTCAACAGCGCCAATTATTGCTGGCATCAAATTTTTCTGGCTTCTTGCATCTTGCTTCAGACGGTTCAACGACTCTACCAACTTCTTCTCACTTCTCTTCGACCTCAATTCCTTCAACCTCTCGACCTGCCCCTTTCTTACGCCCGGATTGAGTTCAAAAATTATTTGCTCACCTTTTTCTTCCATGACATATCCATTCACGCCAACAATTATTTTCTCCTTTGCCTCAATCGCGCGCTGGTACTCATAAGCGCTCTTGGCAATTTCACTCTGGAAATACGCAGTTTCGATTGCCTTCACCGCACCACCCATCGACTCAATTTTGTTAAGATAAATCCAAGTTTTATCCTCCATTTCGTCTGTTAGTTTCTCAATGAAGTATGATCCACCGAATGGATCGATGGTATTCGTGACACCGATCTCATGTGCCATGATCTGCTGCGTTCGCAACGCGAGTCTGACGGATTCCTCAGTCGGCAGGCCAAGCGCTTCGTCTTTGCTATTTGTGTGAAGGGACTGGCAGCCTCCAATGACAGCAGCGAGCGCCTGAATCGCTGTGCGAACCACATTGTTATCGATTTGCTGCGCGGTCAATGTCGATCCACCGGTCTGCGCGTGAAAACGAAGTTTCATCGCCTCGATATTCTTTGCTTTGAATTTCTCTTTCGCGATTTTTGCCCAAATACGGCGGGCCGCGCGGAACTTCGCGACTTCTTCAAAGAAATCATTATGCGCGTTGAAGAAAAATGAAAGCTGCGCACCGAACTTGTCAAAATCTAAACCTGCATTTAATGCCGCCTCAACGTAAGCGATCGCATTCGCAAAGGTGAAGGCAAGCTCCTGCACCGCCGTCGTGCCCGCCTCGCGAATATGGTAACCACTGATTGAAATAGTGTTCCATCTTGGAATATTTTCGGCGCAATACGCAAAAATATCTGTGACCAATCGCAGTGACGGTGCTGGCGGATAAATGTATGTGCCTCGGGCGATGTATTCTTTTAAGATATCGTTCTGAACTGTACCCGAAATCTTTTTGAGGTCGGCACCTTGCTTCTTTGCGACCGCGATGTACATTGCGAGAAGAATCGCCGCCGTCGCGTTGATTGTCATCGAGGTCGTAACTTTTTCGAGCGTGATGCCTTCGAAGAGTCGTTCCATGTCGTCGAGCGAATCGATCGCGACTCCAACCCTGCCGACTTCACCTTCGGCGACCGAATGATCGGAGTCATATCCCATTTGTGTCGGCAAGTCGAAAGCTACGGAAAGTCCGGTTATCCCCTGCTCAAGTAGATAGCGGTATCTTTTGTTCGACTCTTCCGCGCTCCCGAAGCCGGCATACTGGCGCATGGTCCAGAGTTTTCCACGGTACATCGTCGGATAAATTCCGCGTGTGAAAGGAAATTCTCCCGGGAAGCCTAACATAACTGAATAGTCGAAATCTTCTTGAGAGTAAACCCGCTTTATCTCAATTTCCGAATCGGTGTAAATTTTCTTCTTATACATATTTAACTCTTCAGGCACAATCGATTCTTTTGCGTTGAAAGTAGTAAAACGTTTTCCCCCGCGTTAGGCGACGACGTCTATAAGAGTGAAAAGGAACAGTCCGACACTCAAATATGCATTCAAGTTGAAGAAAGCAAAATTTATTTTGTTCAAATCATCCGGCTGTACAATTCTATGTTGATAGACCAACACCAATCCGACGAGTCCAATCCCAACCAAATAAATGCTGCCGAGCGGCAAAATAAATTTTAACGAGAGGAGCAAAATGAACGCGATAAAATGAAAGAGCGAAGAGATTTTCAAAGCTCTCCTGACACCTAACGATTGTGGCATCGAGTAAAGGTTTACTTCGACATCATAGTCGAGATCCTGACAGGAATAAATTATGTCAAAACCTGCACCCCACGCGACCACTGTTAGTCCTAATAATATTGGAACAAGCGAAAACCGTCCGGCAATCCCGAGCCATGCCCCGAGCGGCGCCAGTCCCATTCCGAGCCCGAGGAAAATGTGGGAGAACAAGGTAAACCTTTTTGTGAACGAATAAAGGAAAACGACTGCGAGTGCAACGGGCGATAAATAAAAACACAGGTCATTCAATTCATGCGAAGAAAAAACAAGAACCAGCGCAGCGATTACAACAAACGACGATGCTTCACGAAGTGAAATCTGTTTCGTCGGAAGCTCGCGATTTTTCGTTCGCGGGTTTTTTGCATCATATTCGCGGTCCGCAATTCGATTGAACCCCATTGCCGCCGACCTTGCACCGACCATGGCGACGATTATCCAGAAAAGTTTTATCAGGGTTACCTTATTCGAAAACGAGACAAGCACAACACTCGTCAGCGCAAACGGCATCGCGAAGAGCGTGTGTGAAAACCTGATCATTTTTCCGAATGTAATTATTCTCTCAAGGCTCTTCTTCATGGCGGGAGAAAAATATCGATGCTGGGTTCAAAAAACAATGACTTAACCTTGCGAAGGCTATAATCCTTCGCAAGGTTAAGTGAGTAAAAAGATATTATCGTTTGATAATTTCTATGCTTCCGTTCGTGGTATGCAAATAGATAGGTATTCCGCCTTTGTTGATTTTACCTTCAAAAGACTTACGATCAAAATCACCTTGAATGGTCACGGGAAAATCTGTATGGATGCTCCCGTTCGTCGTGTGAGCTGATACATCAGCGTTTAAATTACTCGAGCAGTAAACTTTTATGGAGCCGTTAGTTGTGGTGAGGCTTAACTTCCGCAATTCGGGCGCACTGTAAATTGTGGCGGTGACACTACCATTCGTGGTCGATCCATCTATTTCTCCACCGACATTTTCAAGATTCAACCGGCCATTGGTCGAACTCGCCTCGACGACGCCGGTAGCCGAGTCAACCTCCACGTTGCCGTTGGTTGATTGTGCGTCCACACCACCCGTGACCGAATGAATTTCTAAATTCCCATTCGTTGATCCAGCGTTAAGCTTTACGGTGGATGGAACTTTCATAACGTAATCGACGCTTGGATTCATTGACCCACCATGGAACAGCCAATGCCAGAATCCCCGCCAGCCTTCGTCCGGATAATGTGTGTGGATTTCGAGATAGTCGCTTCCGTTGTCGATTTCAACTCTGACTCTGCCGAAATACTCATCGGCTTCTTCCTGGTCGTCCGCTCTGACGGTCTTTGTAACTTCAAGCATTACCTGATTCTTGCCCCACGATTCAACCTTGATATTTCCGTTCACATCCTCGACAACCACTTTTCCATCTGGAGAAATATCGAATGTCTTCATCTCGGTTTTTGAAAAATTTCCTGCATAGGCAGTCGAAAAAACAAGGAGAGAGAAAAGTGTTGCAGATAAAATAGATCTGTTCATATTAAGTCCTCCAAATTTGATTCTGACGGATAATTCACTTCTAAATCTACGGCGTAACCACTGCGATGTTTCGCCCGTATCCGCTTAAGTAAAAATTACGTTGCTTGTCATATAATAACCAATTTAATTTTGGCCAGGCAGCCGATACCATCTAAATCGTGGTTCATCGACAAAAAAAAGAGGCAACCCTTACGGATTGCCTCTTGAATTTTGAAAAAGTTTTTGCTTTTATACGAATAGCGGTGCAAGTACCAGCGTGATCGTTGCGAGAAGCTTTATCAAAACGTGAAGCGAGGGTCCCGCTGTATACTTAAAGGGATCACCGACTGTGTCGCCGACGACCGCTGCCTTGTGAGACTCGCTGTGTTTGCCTCCAAGTGCGCCTGTCTCGATAAACTTCTTCGCGTTGTCCCACGCGCCGCCGCCATTATTGAGAAGAATAGCGACCAAGATACCTGCGATCGTTCCGACCATGAGAAGCGCTGCAACCGCCTCCGCACCGACATTGAACAACCTAAATATTATTCCGACCGCAATCGGTGTTCCGACCGCAAGGAGTCCTGGACCGACCATGCTCTTCAACGCACCGCGAGTTACTATATCAACCGTACGCCCATAATCAGGTTCTTCCGTCCCAGCCAGGATTCCCGGTTTCTCCTTGAATTGTGCGCGCACATCATTGATAACGAAATATGCCGCCTTCCCAACCGCCTTAATTGCGAGTGAACTGAAAAGAAAAACAAGGGCAGCTCCAAGCAATCCGCCAACGAACACTTCCGGTCTCGCGATATTCACGGAAGTCATCGCCGGAAGTCCTTTTTCTTTTAAAAGTACATTGACATCATCGATGTAAGCAGAGAACAGGAGAAATGCAGCGAGTGCTGCGGAACCGATCGCATATCCTTTGGTCAACGCCTTTGTCGTGTTTCCAATAGCATCGAGTCGATCTGTTTTCTTTCTTACGTTCTCAGGTTGACCGCTCATCTCAACGATTCCACCTGCGTTATCCGTAATCGGGCCGAAGGTGTCCATCGCCAGGATGTACGCAGCCGTGCCGAGCATTCCCATTGTTGCCACTGCAGTACCGAAGAGTCCTGCGTTCGGGATTCCTGTTGCAAGGCCAAGGTAGTATGATCCAATAATTGCGATGGAAATCGTAATGACGGGCATCCAAGTCGACTCGAGGCCAACTGCAAATCCGGTGATGATGTTTGTCGCCGGACCGGTCTGAGAAGCCTCAGCAATTGACCTGACAGGTCTGTATTTGTATTCGGTGAAATACTGCGTGATATAAACGAACGCTATACTTGTGAGGATTCCGACAACCCCAGCCGCAA
>JBAPNE010000092.1:0-8497 GCA_049278975.1 Candidatus Kryptoniota bacterium | reverse complement strand
GTCTGCCCCTTCGTAATTACCCAATGAATGAAGTCAATCGCTGCTTTTCCTCTCTTATAGTGTAGCTGGTTCTCAAAGACAAGCAGCCACGTGGCGCTTGAGATAGGATATGAATTTTTCCCCGGTGCGTCGGTGATTGAAAACCTAAGATCGTTCGGGAATGTCTTCGCTGCCGCCGCCGCCGCCGCTGTAACACCTTCTAAGCTCGGGTGAATGTAAACTCCGTCAGCATTCTTGACATCGCCATAACTTATGTTATTCTGTAGAGCATAAATAAGGTCGGCGTAACCGATTGCCCCTGGAGTTCTCTCAACCTGTCCGGAAACGCCTTCGCTTCCCTTTGCGCCGAGACCCACCGGCCAGTTGACGCTTGTGGAAACACCAACTTTGTTCTTCCACTCAGGACTTATCTTCGAAAGATAGTCTACAAAGATATACGTTGTGCCGCTTCCATCGGCGCGGTGGACAGGAATTATTGGCGTACTCGGGAAACTTATACCGGGATTCAATTCCTTTATTCTTGGATCATCCCATGATGTAATCTTACCGAGGTAAATGTCCGCAAGCGTTGGGCCGTCGAATTTAAGAGTCTCTTTAACCCCCGGAATGTTGTACATCATGACAACACCACCCATTGTCTCGGGAATGTGCAACACTGGTCCATATGCTTTCTCCGCAGTTTCAATTTGCTGGTCATTAAGCGGAGCATCGCTGGCACCTATATTTACAGTACCTGCGATAAGTTGTTGTATTCCTCCTCCGCTGCCGATCGACTGGTAATTGATTTGAATATCGGGTTTAAGTTTGTGGTATTCCTCCGACCATTTTGAAAACAGCGGGTAAACGAATGTTGACCCTGCGCCGTTGATAGTTGTCTGCGCATGTAACATGGCAGCTGAAACGAAAACAGCGGCCACTGCTACTAGTACTTTCTTAAGCATCTCGTGATCCTCCTCTATTATTTTGTTTATTATTGTTTCAGCTTATTGATTTCAACAATACTCCTCTTCCGAAAGTTAATTTTACACGTTGATTTTTCCATTAAGATTGTGTTAAGAATTTGTAAAGTGGAGTTGAGAGTAACACTCGTTTGTTGAAGGGTTTCACCTTTGAACGCTATGTAATTTCTATAGACAGTGTAGTGCATCATAAATTCTTTGACTTAACGAAAGAGTCACAATGCCTTCAAAGCAAAACAAAAATCACCACGTCTGTCATTCCCGCGTGCTCCAAGCGGGAATCTATGCTTAGATTCCCGATAAAAGCGTTCGGGAATGACAATGGCCTGCTTTCTACAAAATATTCTTATGTAAAGAAGTGTTGGACGCACTACGCTAGCGGTGTCCGCTACGAAAATGATGCGGCGGGATTACCTATTTCTTCCGGCAAATCTTTTAGTGGAGTCGAGAGTGCCTTGCCATTGGCCCAAAAAAGTCGGCGCCGATTAGCACCCGCCCTGGATTTTTGTTTTCTTGATTTCCTTCGGTGCTTTATTTTTGTTTGACTCGATCATTTTTATTATATCGACGCGGGCATTTTCCCGAAAGTTCTTCACGTCTCCATCCCATCTCGTTCCCGCTGGAATAAATATCGATGGGTTGAGGATTGTCTTGTCGAAGGCATCGAATCCACCTCGCAGGATTGCAAGATTCTCATAGCCGAGTTCCTGAAGCAGCAGGTATGCGGTGCGTTCTTGCGCCTCGTTATCACCAACGATAACTTTTTTTACATGGCGCTGTGAAAACGATGCAATCACATCTTTGCTGAAAAAATCAGCGACCTGAATATTGCTTGAACCGGGTAAGGCCAGCTTCGCATATTCTGCCGGCGAACGAACGTCAATGATGCGGAAGTTCGGTTCGTTATCCACGATGCGAAAAGCCAGCTCGTCAACTTCCATCGACACGGTCGGATGATTTGCGATATAATTTGAGTCGGAAACCTTTTCTACGAGGCTTGTCTTTCGGTCGGGCATGAAGATGAACAGAATGCCGAGCGCAACAATGGCAATTCCCGCAGCGAAATGTTTTGCCGATTTGAATTGCAAGGAAGGAGCGCCAGTTTTATTGACCCGCTTTTCGATAACTGTCGTAATGGCAAAAGTTCCGACGGCAACAGCAATCAATAAAAATGTAAAGAGTCCCTGTGATATTCCAAGTGAATCGAAAACTTTGATTGGGCCGAGAAATGTCGAGTCAAAAAACTTGTCATAGAGCGGAAAGAGTTCACCGAACGCAAAAATTCCGAGAAGCCCTCCGCCGATAAAAAACATTCCGTCAACTTTCCCGATTGCCGCCGCACAAACACTTGTGCCCGGGCAATAGCCGCCGAGAATAAATCCGACGCCCATGATCGCTCCGCCGACAATCGCAGGGAGCATCCATGTTGGGTTCACGTAAATCACGTCGGTGTCCAGGAGCCCGAAATGGCTAAGCAGAAGAACGCCGCTCGCCGCCGTAACTGCCGCGGTGAAAAATACGCGCAGCACTGTGAAGTCGTAGCCATAAAATACGCCTGCCAGCCGCCTCGATGAGGAGAAGCCGGCTTGCTCGAGAACGAACCCGAAAGCAATACCGAGTATGAGAGCAACAACTAAATTCAGTTGATCGGAGATAAGATCAGGTACAAATGGTCCCATGTTTTCACCTTTAATCCTTTTGTATCCACAATTTTCGCCCGAAGTATGCTACGACATATCCGGTTCCGAAAATTGCCATCATTGTTACGAATCCCGCAGTCGAAAGGACTGCCATTCCACTCAGCGCCGCACCACTCGTGCAGCCGCGCGCGAACTGTGCCCCTATGCCGAACAATGCGCCGCCGATCGCTGCGAATGTCCAACGGACTTCAGGTTTAACTTTTGGTCCGGCTTCGGTGACGACTTTCAGGCGGTCGGAAATCAAGCCGGAAATGAACCCTCCTATAATTACGCCGACGATCTCGAAAATGAGCCATGATTTGAGCGGGCTGTCTTTTCCGGGGCCGACATAAGTTCCGAAGAATGGCGATGACTCAGCGTGGTTTGGTGCAACGCCGTCAACTATCGCGACGACTGTGTCTTTGATTGCACCGCTCGCTCCAAGTCCGCGGCCTGTAATGAAGATCGTCGCTAACAACACGAGCCCGAGAAAAAAACCTGCAAGGTACGGATTCATATACTTGGTATTCATTTTGTCACCTCACTGATTCCATGGGAGGGATCTATGACTTTTGACGTATTGACTTTTATTTTTGAATTTTCCTTTTCATGCTCATCGGGCAATTCCTCATATCCCGTTATCATAGCTTTGAGATTTGATGTCACCGTTTGCCCTGTGGTAATCAGGTATAGATGCACGATGAAGAACGCAACTAAGAGGAATGCCCCAATTGTGTGAACCACGGCAATTGTTTGAAGTCCGATTATGTTCAGCCCTAGAACTTCGTAACGTTGCGGATAGCGGTAGAACATATAAATGAAGCCTGTGAGAACCATGACGGGAATGACGAGCACCTTCAGTCCTGCATAGATGAGCTTCTGCAAAGGATTCAGTTTACTTAAGACGGTCTTCTTCGTCGGGTGCGGGGCGTTTCCAAAAATCCCGAAGACATAATATTCTGCCTGCGCGCGCAGGTTCTTCCATGTCGGCAAATATTGTCTCCATTCGCCCGTTGTAAAGTGCCAGAATATCGCAAACGCAATGAGGATGAGAAAAATCCATGCGGCGGTGTCATGGTACTTCACTGCCTGATCGTAACCGAAAAATCTGATCGAGCCGTGGATCTCAAATCCGGTCACGCCGAGAAATATGATTAGCGCCGCCTGAGTCCAATGCCAGAAACGTTCGAATCTTTTATAAATATATTCTCTCTTCATGTTATTTTGCTCCTTTGCGTTTACGGCTCAATATGAACCGCGCACCTCCGTGTACGACGACTCCGGCAAGTGTGAGCGCGAGCAGGATGCTTCCGAGGCGTTCTACCAATGGATTGTAATCTCTGCCGGGGATATAGAAGCCGCCTAAATTCGCCAGCCGACCGTTGTCGCGTGTATGACATTCATTGCACTGGACAGTTTGTTCCTTAGATGAGACCATGTGATTGATCGGCCAGTACATTTCTGTTTCAGCAAATCCATATTCCCCACTATAAGGCAAATCGACTTGTTTCATCCCTTCTTCAGCGGCGCGCTGCCAGTTGAAGTCGCCCCAGAAGCCGCCGTCGCCTGGTTTGGATGAATACAGTTTCGGTTGAATCAGGTAGTCATACTTTGCATCGTAAATTTGTTTTCCGCGGTGAATCTTTACCGGATAAATCTTTGAGTCGGGATCGTCATAGCTGCCGTACAATTTATTAATCTGCAAGGGCTTTGATGGAT
This sequence comes from Candidatus Kryptoniota bacterium, assembly GCA_049278975.1. GTDB lineage: Bacteria > Bacteroidota > Ignavibacteria > Kryptoniales > JAKASW01 > JAKASW01. The sequence continues at coordinate 4,140 of JBAPNE010000092.1, read as the reverse complement.
CGAACGGATCGCCGATGAGATAATGAGAAGCCGTTCCATTAAACCAGATGTAATCCGGCTTCAACATCCTGCCCCATTTGAACGAACCCTTGATCGACATGTAAGTGTCTACTCCGTTTGAATCCTCCTCGATATAAGGTTTGCCGTCTTTTAATTTCCCTGCTGTTGACCAATCCCAATAAAGTTTTGTCGGATTTACCTTGGCGTAAACCGGGATGTGGCATGTTTGGCAAGCAACTTTGAGCGTATGCTCGTTTAAGACATAGTCGCTGTGAGGCATTGCACCATGGCAGCTTTCGCATTGAACTCGATTTCGGTTCATCGATGACACGGAGTACATCTTACCGAGCATCTGATGTTTCTGCGCCGTATGACAATCGACGCATTGCATGTCCAACCCGTCCGTTGCCATATGAACATCGACATCTCGTGTCGGATCGAAGAGAGCTTCTTCAAGGTCGCCGTGTTTCACATTATTTCCGCCGCCGCCGAAGAAATGGCACGTGCCGCAATTAGTGCGCGTCGGTTTGCCGACATGCTGTGCAACGAAGCTTAAGTTGACCGACGTGTCAGGCATTCCTGCTCCTTCGATGGCTTTCATATAGGTCCCACTATTATCATGGCACGCAAGACAGTCTACGTTGAGTGAGTCGCTGAAATAAGAAGTGGTATTTGCATATCCATATCCGACATGGCACCTGGTGCAACTCTGTTCGCTGCCGGCGATCCCGATACAGAAATTATTTAAAATATTCTTCTTGCCTATTGACCGGATTCCTTTACCCTCGACATACTCGGTGCGTTCCCAGTTCCAGTGAGTCGAGTGCATCACTTCTTCAGCCCGGCCGTTATGACATGAGATGCAAGCTGCGGTTACTTCTTGCGGCTTGTTAAATTTTTTCTTGAGCTCTGGAAAAAGCGAATGATCCACGGACGGTGTTGACTTGGTTGAGTATTGTTCTTTCAGAATTGTAAGCGGCGGGTTATCGGAACTGTTCTTGTGGAGAGCAGTTAGAACCATTCCGACAAGAATCACCGCCATAAAAAGCGGAAGAAATATTTTTTTCATAATTTAGTGTCCTCGTTCCCTGTTAAATCATAATGAAGACATGACATCATGGTGAACCAGCGATTTAATCTTTTCACAATTGCCCGAAAGCTGGTACACTTCGCAGTTCCTGCAATCGCGGCCCGCGCATTCATTCTTCTTATCCTTATATGTCCAGCAGCCAGCATCGGTCCGGAGGAACGCGGGACATTTTTCTCTTTGCTCTAGCGAGCATTGAATATGTTCCCAGCAAGGGATTAACGATTGAATGCGGCGGATGCCTTCGATCGAAATCTTGTGCTCGTTAATTGCGATGCGAATACATTTGATTCTATCGACGTCCGATTTTGAAAAGATGCGCTGGTTGCCCCCTGTCTTTGTCGTGAGAATAAGACCTTTACGCTGGTAAAGGCGGAGCGTCTCTACTGAGATTTTCAGCATCTCCGCGACTTCGCTGATCGAAAGAGTTGGTGTATCTTTTTCTGGATTCTGCATACCTGTATTTATAAATACAAGTATTATGCCGTCAAAACAGGTACATTTCGCAGGATTTGATTCAGGTCAGGAGGAATAAAGTCACATCTGCAAAGCCCAGAAGAGACGCATCGCCACATGGAACTATGGGGCCGAGGAAAGGAGACAGTACCCCCTTTTGCCAGATTGAAGAGCCAAAGAATTCTTTAATCCGAGGAATGGTCAGGTTCATTCACCACGGACGGTTCCCGGTTAGATGTTAGCAGTTCACTCTCAATCATTCCTTTCAGTTCCGCCTTCGGCAATGCACCCATCGCCATCTGCGGTTGCCCATCGACCGGAATAAACAGGAGGGATGGAATGCTTTGAATACCGAACATCCCTGCAAGCTCCTGCTCTTCGTCCGTATTCACTTTATAGAAGTTCACCTTTCCTGCATATTCTTTGGAAAGCTCATCGATGACCGGCCAAACCATGCGGCATGGCCCGCACCATGGCGCCCAAAAATCGATTAGTGCCGGCAGGCTCCCCTCATATTTCCACTCTTTGCTTTTTTCATAGTTGAAAACTTTATCACGGAATGTTTCTTTGTTGAGATTTTCTGACATGGTTATAGCCTTTTATCAATCTGTTACTTTTTCTTTGTCATGGATAAGATGATGGGGGCCAGAAAAGGGTTCGGTATTTTGTCATAAATATTATTCGCGCTGCCGAATCCTTTACGGACTATTTGCATCCTACATACAAATCAATCAACCACAAAAGAAAGCATTGTTATGAAAAAGAATGTCGGTCCCATCGACAAATTAGTTCGTGTCCTTGTAGCGGTAGTTATCGCGATACTATACTTCACGAATCAAATCACAGGCACGGCGGCTATCATTCTTGGCGCCTTCGCGGTTATCTTCTTATTGACCAGTGCAATCGGGGTTTGCCCACTGTATCTACCACTAAAGCTTTCAACAATAAAAAAGAAAGCTGCTTAGGGGAACTTAGTGCGGCAACGGATCATAATTACAAATATATTGAAGGGGATTGGAATCCTGGGGATTATTCTCTTTATTCTGGAAAGCCCAAGGAATTATTATTTGTTGATAGGTTCAATTGCTGCGCTCTTTCTCGGTATAACCAATTTCGGCAGGCAGTGCCCGCTTTTTCTTTCGGTCCGGTATATTCTTTTCCGGATACGATCTAGAGAGCGTCCCCCGATTATTTGACATTCAGCATGATTGGCGACATATTGAAAATGGACATTATATAGGAAACACATATGAATTCAGACTCAACCAAGACTATAGCTGTCGTGACGGACGATGGAAGTACGATCAGCCAACATTTTGGACGAGCTCGTTATTACGAGGTTGTCACCGTTCAAAATGGAGTCATTACGAAAAGAGAACGCAGAGAAAAAGCAGGCCATCATACGTTTGCAGGCCATGACCACGATAGTCATGCCCAACATGGATTTGATGCCGCTTCACAAAATAAGCATGCGCAAATGACCGACACTATAAAAGATTGCCAGATGGTGCTCACACGCGGCATGGGCACCGGGGCTTATCAAAGCATGCTCGATTATCATATCCAACCGCTGGTCACTGAGATATCTACTATTGACGAAGCCATTCAAGCGATCATCGATGGTTCTATCATTGATCATCCGGAAAATTTGCATTAGTAGATCTTCAACCTAAGGGATATCTCATCATGTCACAGTTAGCATTATATGTTATTCTGGGATTAGCAGCTGGTATTTTGAGCGGCATCGTGGGAATTGGCGGTGGAGTATTAATTGTTCCGGCGCTTGTCTTTCTTTTCGGATTTTCACAAAAGCAGGCGGAAGGAACAACGCTAGCGCTTCTCGTTCCTCCTATTGGCATCCTTGCGGCCTTTGAATATTATAAGCAAGGATTTGTGGACATAAAAGTGGCTTCATTGATTGCCGCAGGATTTATCGTTGGCAGCCTGTTCGGTGCCCGATTTGCTGTAGGCATACCCAACGCAATTCTTGAGAAAGTTTTTGGCGTCGTAATCGTCCTGATCGGGCTCAGGATGATCTTCGGAAAATGATGGAAAAATTAATAGGACTGTCCCGCCACAAAGGAGAGCGCGTGGGAGGGCACTACGCCAGGAGACGTGGTCGGGAACAGCCCCATGAAATTACTATCGGCCATCATACTTGTCGTGGTACAATGATAAGTCTTAGCCCCGCAGTCATTCGAAATGATACGCCCTCCTGATTCTTTTATCCGGTCACATCGTGATCTGCCAATGACCAAAGCCGAAATCAATAAAGTCCAGGATATCAATTCCCCACAATCCTGCAGACGAGATGTAGCTGGCGATACTCTTAGTTTCCGCCCTCGCGGCTTGCTCAGATAAGCCGGGGACGACAATAATCAAATCGCCTTCCGGGGTGAAAACTGGTTTCGGCCGTGTCGGGGCCATCTCATTACCAATCTGTTTTACCACAATAATTTTCATGTCGCGTGACACTTCTACTATCCAGTCTACAATTGTGCCGCTTCCTGTTTGCTCATTTTCTTGGCTCATCTTCTTTGCTCTCCTGGTTATAACTAAGCCATTTCCCGTCTCAAGAGAAATGATACAGGTCACAC
>JBAPNE010000091.1:0-4318 GCA_049278975.1 Candidatus Kryptoniota bacterium | reverse complement strand
CATTATTCTCGGCATTCAGAAGCATCAGCTGGCTATTCGAGACCTGAACCTTTGCGGAGAGCACATCACTTTGTGTCAGCATCCCTTGGTTCATCATATCTTGCGCTTGCGTGTAATGTGAGTTGGTTCTATCGAGATTTTCCTGCATGAACTCCTTGGCCTGAAGCGCATTATAAAAACTCCAGTAAGCGGTCGCAATTTGAACTTCTAAATTAGATTTGTCTGCTTTCGAATCATAAACCGAAGCTTCAGCATTTCTTTCCGCAGCCTTCGCGGAATTTTCAAGCTGAAGTCCTGTGAATATAGGCTGCTGAAGCTGCAATTGGAGATTGTAATAATTGTAATAGTTCTGAGTAATCGGATAAGAAATCGGTATCGGAGGAAAACCAGGACCAAAGAGATCTGCAGGTATGTCAAGATTAAAAGACGGAATAGTTGATAACCTTGTATATCCTCCTTTGAATGCCAGGCTCGCCCACCGATTGGCGTTGACCTCAATGGATTTCTCTTGAGCCGCCTCAACATTCAACTCTGAAATCTTCAGAGACTTCGAATTATCCAAACCAATTTGAATTGCGTCCTGCAAAGTAAGCGGTGCCTGTCCATAAACAGACACGGCGAAACTTATTACTCCAATCATTACAAATATCTTTTGCACTTTTTATTTCCTCCTAAGTTGTTTTTCACTTTGTGTCTCTATCATATTTAGGACTTAATCATGCTTGTAAAAATATTATCGAGCGATGCTCCGACTTCTTTTATCTCAGCTTTCGGATCAACTTCTTTTCGCACTGCGTCTAAAACAGACTCTACACTACCTCCGCCAAGATGGTTCGCCACGAAACTTATTCTGTCACCGAGTATAACGACGTTTTCAACAAAATGAAATCGCGAGATGGCCGCGAATGCATCTTTCAAATTTTTCAAATGCATCTCATAAACGCGGAGGCGTGTTCCGGAAATCAATGCGGGTACCGTATCATATCGCATCAGCTTTCCTTGATTTAGCAGCGCAACTTTGTTGCAGCGCTCGGCTTCATTGAGATAAGGCGTTGAAACCAATATCGTCATGGAATTTTTTAAGAACGTCGCGAGAATAAGCCAGAGTTCTCTGCGAGAGACCGGATCGACACCGGTTGTCGGCTCATCCAAAATTAAAATCTTGGGCTGATGAATCACTGCACAGCAGACGCCAAGTTTCTGCTTCATCCCACCGGAAAGCTGATCAGCTAAACGACCCTTAAAGTTATTTAGTCGAGCAAATTCAAGAAGCTCTTCACCTCTCTCTTGCCAGTTTCTGACTTTACGAATCTTCCCAAAGAACTCGATATTTTCCCAGACTGTCAAATCGCCATAAGCCTGACTCACCTGCGACAAATAGCCTACTTCTTCCTTTAGTTCCTGACGATTTCTTTCAAACGTTTTATCGTTGACCACAATGTTCCCTTCGGTCGGCTCTAATGCACCTGCGAGCATCCTCATGAAAGTCGTCTTGCCCGCACCATCTGGCCCAATTATTCCGACAAGTTCTCCACGCTCGACGGAAAACGAAATATTGTCAACTGCGACAATATCTCCGTATTTTTTTGTAAGATTTTCTACTTGAATAATCATTTCGTATAAATCATTGCATCAGCGGGTAAACCGGCTTTCAAATAATTTTCAAAATTCGCTATACCAATTTTCACTGCAAAGACTAGTTTGATGCGATCTTCTTTTGTCTCGACATTCTTCGGCGTAAATTCTGCTGTCGGAGAAATATAGATCACCTTCCCATCGAATGGATGATTCGGCATCCCGTCCAGGACCACTTTTGCATCATCACCTAATCTTATTTTTGCCAAATCAACCTCGCTGACATACACAGTAATTTTCATAGTTCGAAGATCGGAGATTGTATAAATGGGTGTGCCAACATTTGCGTAATCACCGACCTCGAGCAGTTTTTCGAGAACCGTGCCATCAATGGGTGATGTAACAAAAGAATGCTCAAAAGAAATTTGGGCGTTATTCAACATGGCCTGTGCTTGCTGAACTTGTGCCGCTGCGCTTCGTATTTCTTCCGGTCTGGCATAATGCTGCGTCTTCTCAGAATTTTGTTGCGCCGACTTCAATTGCGCGGACGCAACATCGTACTGGGCTTGGGCCGCATCCATTTGTGATTGTGATACGCTGTGATCCGCAAAAAGTTTCTGCGTCCTATTTAACGAAAGTTGTGCGAGATTAAAATTCGCTTCCGCTTGCTTGACGCCTTCTTCGGCAACCCGCAAGTCTTCGGTTCTTGCTCCATTGATAAGCAGATCATATTGCTGCTTTGCCATTTCAAAAGCCGCCTGTGCCTGATTCACTTGCTGCACAAGCGTTCGGTGGTCGATCTCGGCGAGAGTGTCGCCCTTCTTCAAGAGAGAGCCTTCCTCGTAATTCATCTTGATAATTCGACCGGAGACTTGCGCTGCGATTGAACTCTCAGTCGCCTCGATGGTCCCGGTAGCGTCAACTTCATTATTGTTTGAATTGGAACTGCATCCTTCAAACGACAACACGGCGAAGAAAAACATCGCCACTATCATTTTTAAAATTCGATAACTCATTTTCTTATTAAAACTCCTTCCATGAAAATCTTGAATAACTGCTTTGGAATTGCTTCTTCTGTTACAGGATGCGTCGCGAGGAAATCCGAATTAAAAAGTTCCTTAGCCGCGCCTAAGTAAGCGATAGTAAACAAATCAACATTGAGATCTTTTCTAATCGTTCCTTCCTTTTGCCCTTCTCTTATTATTGTCGGCGCAACTTTGGTAATAAAATATGTAAGAATAGCCTGGATCTTTTTCGAAACCGATGGGACTGAATGTACAACATCTGCCATAAGTCTTTGCCAATTCGGATCAACAAATCTCGGAAACATTTCAGCTACCTTCTTAATTCTTTCATCGGCTGGTCCATTTTCAGAAAGCAGAGCTTTAAAAGCCGCTTCTCCGCGTTTGAGCCGTTGATCCACAATTTCCTCGAGAATCGCTTCTTTGCTTTCAAAACATTTATAAACTGTCTTCTTGCTTACCTCAAGTTCAGAAGCAATTTCGTCCATTGTGACTTTTTTGAAGCCATGTTGACTGAACTTGCTGTAGGCCAAGTCAACTATACTTTGTCTAAGTTCATTATCGTTCGGTACCACGGAAACCAATATAGTGTTTTGGGTTTCCAATGTCAAGGGGGAAGAAAAAGAATTAAATGCGTGGCAACAAATCAGTCAGAACCTTGACCAGGTTAAAGCAATGGAGATGAAAATTTGAATGGTAAAAAAACGCAGTGACCGCTTCAGTTAAACATTTGCAGGAAACTTTTTGCTATTATTTCTAAATCCAGCCAGAAAGATTGGTTCCTTGCGTAATAGACATAAAGCTTTTCAACCTCTTCGTCGGAAAGAGATTGACCGCGATTTAGCTGAACGACTCCCGTCACTCCAATTTTTCCGAAAACGTCGTCGCTGCCCTGCGGATAAAATTCGGAACGACCCACTACCGACAATTTCCCTGCTAAGACAACTGGCAATTTGTTAAAAACTCGCCGGATCGCACTTTCCTTTTTCATAGGCGCAATCGCGGAAAGAAAAACTAGACCGATAGTCGCAAATATAATATCGAATAATCTTTTCACAGCCTTGTTGCGCGTCTTACTGATGTTGTAATCAATGTCAACGAGCGGCACATCCGCCAATCCGTCAACGTAAGTCTTGCCTATGATGACATCCATGGTATCAGGCACAAGCTTAAAACTGACATTAGAATTCTTTGTGTTTAAAATTGCCTGCAGTACCTGCGAATAAGAAATATTCCCCGACGCGAAGAGAACGTCGTCTATTTTTCTCTCGCGAACAAGCCGTGAAAGTTCAGATAATGCTCCTACTACCCTGATTCCAAGCAGGCGGTCTTCTTGCCGTTTCTCTTCGGAAACAATCCCGACGATATCATACCCCATCGAAACTTTTCCGCGGATCTTCTTAATTAGCTCCATTGCTCTATCGTCCGTCCCGACCACAAGCGTCTTTCTGCCGAAGAAAAGATGCCGTGGTACGCCAATAGAATTTCTTAATTGATAAATCAATCGCCACCCCGGAATGAAGAGTGCCATGATGGAACTTCCGATTAAAACTATCAGTCTTGAGAAAGCAAATCCTTTAAAAAAATATGTTAGCGATGAAAATAATAAGAATGTAAGAAGAGTGCTTAAAAAGGAGAGCCGGAAAGAAAATTTATTCTCTCCATAGATTCCTAGGCCGGTGCCGAACATCACAAAGACAATTCCCGGCGCGATGTAGAAA
>JBAPNE010000090.1:0-7460 GCA_049278975.1 Candidatus Kryptoniota bacterium | reverse complement strand
ATTCTAAGACGAATGGTAAGCATGACATCCGGCTACTTCGACGGAGAGGCGGCGAAAGAGTTCGCCATAGCTTACACTCTTCCCGACAGCATACCGATGATTACAATTCGTCTGTTCAAATTAGACAGCACAACACATCGCCCTGTCGAAATAGCATCGGTACGAGAAGACACTATTTATTCAAACCTCGACATGCAGGCATTGTTCGACATCACCGCTGGAGACTTCGATGGTGACGGCCTGGATGAAATCATGCTTGTCAAAAACGTTGCTCATGTCCAGTTTGTGAACCCTCCACAAGCCACTGTCACTTTGGACTTTCATGTATACGACTTCGATCCGACCGCCGAGAATTTTGTTTCCAAAAGTATTACCAGGCAAACCATAAATTGCGGAAGTTGCCCAAGCGGACATGATCTTGATGTCCACAATCTTAACCAATTGGTCCTGGCGTCTGGTGATTTCAATGGGGATGGTCGCGATGAGTGCGTGTGTGGCTGGGCCATCTATTGGGACCTGAACAACGGAGCTACTGCAAGCCAGCTGGATTACGAGATCGAGGCGTTTTCTGTTACTCCTGATCTAACGACCTTCACTTTTGCCGGCACCCCGTATCAGGTTGAACTGGCAAACGTGTATGGTGGAACTGGAGGGGGACCGACCCGGTCAACGTTGTCGCTCGCGACGGGCGACCTTAATGGGGACGGCACAGACGAGCTCGTATATGCCGGGAACTACTCCTTAGTCTTGTTCGAGCTGAGCAACTTGTCGAGTCCCACTGTTCTCGCAAGTACCAATTGCTTTTCCATCACGGATAACTTATCTCATCACAGGATTGCGATCGCAGATGTAGATGGCGACACCACGTTTGCAGATTCTGCAAGCTCGAAATGGTATCCCGAAATCATTACTTCAGAATACACGATGGATCCTAGAAGTCAGTCCACTACGGCTGCAAACAATTACAATCACATCAAGGTGTACAAGATAAATCCCACAAATTTTGCATTGAGTCTTAGGAGCGATCTCATAGGAAACTTTTCCGGTGCAGTTCCATCAACTCCGTATGTAGAAGCAGGGATTCTTCCGGCATACCTTCGAGGGAATAAGATCACAATGGGAATCCCGAAGAAGCTGTCGGTAACAAGCTTGGTCGAACCTGCAGTTATCGTCAACGCTCCGCCGATACACTTAGACGTGATCGGGGATTCGTGTTATGATATCTGCAAATCGTATCCCATCGGCGGCAGCTCCGCGTTCTCATCGGCGCTCGTTCAATCATCGACCAACCAAGCCGAGGTCACGACCGATGTCCACAGCGCGTGGGGAGTCTCAGTGGGCTTGAGCACCAAAGAGAAATTCTTGGGGATCGGAGTAGAAGCATCGATCAAGGCAAAATACGGCGAAGATTTCAAGAACACGCAGCGAACCGACAGCACCGTAAGTGTGAAATTTTCGGATCTTGCGACGTGGGACGACAGGGTGTATGCGACCGTCACAGATTACGCTCTATGGGAATACCCCGTTTATGCAGACGGAGTGAATAAAGGAAATATTCTGGCCGCCATCGCCCATCCCGAGGCAGCCCGTTGGTTCCAGAGCAACGACGGAAATTACGGGAACGACATCATCCTGGATCACGAGCCGGGCAATCTCCTCAGCTATCCGAACTATGTCGATCCTGAAAGCAATCCTGACGTGGGCCAGCTTATTTATAAAGGTGACTTGTATAGCATTAACCCATCGAGCTCGCCCGCTTACTCGGAACTTACATGGCAGACGGTCACATCGAACAGCGCGGACACCACCAAGAATTACGGCCTGACGCTGGGAGCATCCGTCGAAGGGTGGGGAGTGAAGGTGGAGACTGAGGGAGACTACAGCCGCGGAACGATCAATACTCAAACCACGACGGTCACCCACAGCATCGATATGAAAGCTAACTTCGGAGCGATAAACCCGTTGTACTCCTCCGCCAGCTATGACATTCAACCATATGTTTATTGGTCCGTGAATGGCGCGCTTGTACTCGACTACTTAGTGGAGCTCCCTACGACAGGCGTTGTCACGTCCTTCTGGGAAACGAACTACTCTCAGAAACCCGACCTCACCTTCAACTGTTATTATCGCAACTTTGCGAAGAAGGGCTTCAGCGGTTATGCGGCAGACATGGCAGACTGGACAAAAGAGATCGAGATCAGTCCGGAAACTCCCAAACCAGGCGATACAGTTACCGTTACGGCTGAGATTCACAACTACAGCCTGCTTGCAACGACAAGCCAGGTAAAAGTGCACTTCTATATCGGCAGCTCGGAGATAGGTGGAAGAACGGTCTCGGATTTAAAAGGAGACTCCGTGTTCATGACTTCCAGTCCTGTTGCGGCGAGAAGCGATCAGATTCTGCAATTCTCCTGGCGTGTTCCGACGGGATTGTCATCATCGGATTCTATTTTATACGCTGTAATTGATCCCGATAATAGCATTGATGAGCTTAAGGAAGACAACAACAAGGGCTGGAACCGAATTAACATACTCAACGTGACAGCGGTTCATGGAACGGGAAACCATGTGCTTTCTTTTGAGCTTTATCAGAACTATCCTAACCCGTTTAATCCGACGACGATAATTCAGTATAGGCTCCCGGCAGTCAGTCATGTCACATTGAAGGTGTATGATGTCCTAGGGAGAGAGGTAGCAACTCTCGTAAACGGAAGAGAGACTGTCGGAGAGCACGTTGTCCAATTCAACGGTTCCCGGTTTGCGAGCGGAGTATATTTCTACCGGCTGCAGGCGGGAAGTTATAGCAGGACACTGAAGCTTTTGCTTTTGAAATAACGTCCGCAGATTTAAAGGCGGAAAGACCATAAGTCCCGCAAGAGCGGGACTTATTTTCCTTTAGTGCTAAGAAGCTTGCTCTCTAGTTCAGAGTCACACTACGAAGGTAACTCAATTCTGAAACTGCCGAGCTTCCGGGCCGGAAGTGGGAATCTATCGTACCGGCTTTTTCTGAAACCAGCGTAAGATCAACCCTGTATGTCGTCCCTTGAGGCACCGTGAACTGGGAAGATTTTATTGTATATGTTCCGGTTGAAGGAGTTGAAATCGAAAATGTTTGCGCACCAGTACCCTTTGACGAATCCGCCTTCCAGTAATATATCATTTGAACGGACATCGTTGAATTAGGGTCGGTGTCTTTCCATGAAACTGTAATGTCCTGCGTATGGCTTTGCGATGCAGGTGCATTGAATTGATACAAATCTTTTGACTGCGATATCACTGTACCAGTATATTGACTGCCGTCACTCAGCGTCAATGTAAAAATGAAAGTCTTGTTCGTATCGAACACCACTTCCGCTTCACCACTGAGATAATATCCCTCTCCGCCAAATATGTCAGCCTGCTCGTTCATTTGGAAGCCGTTAATCTTCACATTGCCATTTTGCAAAGTAACGAGATTAAGATTCTTATCATAGATGTTGCACGTGTACGTGACTGAACGCGAGTCGCCATTTATCGTTTTCAAAACCATCAACTGCGGTTCGAGCAATGAAGGGTCCGCAACGTTTGTATCAGAAAGCGGCGAGCTGCACGACAGACCGATTAGACTGAATAGGATGGATGAAAATAATACAAGTTTCATTTTCCCTCCTTTTCTTTTGTTGGTACGCTCCATGATACGCTACTGAATCTTCACTGACTATCGAAAATCTACAAAACTTCATTACATTCGCTCAAGAATGTAAGTTCGTTTAAATCCTTACTCTTTAAAATAACTAATAGGAATTGCAGATCGAATTAATTTCTCAAAATCGTCAGAATACTCCATAGCTTTACTATTAAAAACTAATGCTTTATTTATTCCGACACATACAACACTTTCCTTATTACTGATGTAGTAGATTTTTATTACGATCCTTGCATCAGGTCGAGTGTTTGTCTTGGCTGGAGTAAGCCTCCTTAACCCTCGGGAAATTCGACGAAAGAATTCTTGGTCTTGTTGAATAATAATTCGGCCTATCGATGGATTATTTACAGGAGAGATTAATTCTTCACACGCCATTGGAACGACCGTCTCCGCATACCAGTCAATGTAGGAAATTTCAATTGATCTAATTCCGTCAGATCGAGTTTGGCAAACAGAAACTCTCGGACCAAACAACCAACTAACCAAGACAACCAAAAGAAAAGATTTCATTGACGCTCCTTCTTTTTCTCAGGCATTACGATTTGTTTATGGATTAGGAAATAGAGCTTGTCTTCATTACTGTCGTCACCGATTTTTGAAATCGGGCCTCGCGTTGGGAAATAAGATCCATCATTATGATCCTCCCTTTTTGATCTTGAGTATAGTGGAGATGCGGGGAGTCGAACCCCGGTCCGAAGATAGGAACAATGAACGTCTTCGTGCATAGCTTCGACCAAAAATTTCACCGAGCACTGCTCGCGAAGCAGAGTTGTGATCGGCAATCTCGACTGATTATTTCCGTTTGACCGCCGAGAACTTTCAACCGGAAAGCCTGCCTAAGCGACGCCCAGTTCAGTGCCGACAGACAGAACCTCTGAGTGGACGGGTTACCTTTTTTTAATTAGGCAGCCAATGCGTAGTTATAGTTCGCATTTACAGTTTTACCGATTTTTTAACGCGGCACCGGTGAATCGCGACACGCAGTTCAAAGCTTCCCAAATCCCCGTCGATTCCAGTATCATCCCCAAAAGTTAGAAACATCCAGCTCGCAATGGAATCCCAGACGAAAAATTGGTTCTCGAATTCCTCTGTAATTCAGAGAAAAATTCGAGACAAGTTTTCAAAGAACAAATCCTTATGGATCATACCGGGACAAGTCGGATATTTTCTTAATTAACCCTGCCGAATATTCTAAACTCTTTTTCGCGGCCGATCGTTCCAGTCCCTCAGCCACGGTTAAAATTTCTGAAAAGCCGAACGACTTGGCTGTTCCTTTTATTTGATGCCCAATTTTGCCGACCGTTTCCTAATCCCAGATTCCATTTTCGAGATTCGCATCGCAGCTCGCTTCCCGTAGAGTTTTGATCTTCTCTCTCAAGTCCGGGTTGAACAAACTCTTTAGTTTTTAAAAAGAATCGTTTCGTTTCAAGAATTGTAAATTTCCAAAATCTGATTCGCAAAAGTTTTCGGCTCAATCGGCTTTGGGAGGTAACCGTTGAAACCCGCTGCTTCGAATTTCTCTTTATCGCCGCGCATTGTATATGCTGTCAGAGCAATGACGGTTATTTCTTTTGTCGAATCATTTTCACGAATGCGCCTGAGAACTTCTATGCCATCTATTTCCGGAAGTTGGATGTCGAGAAGAATGACATCCGGCGACTGGCTCGCAAGAAACTCAAAAACCTGTTTTCCTGAGTCAGCCTCGAAAACATTATAGCCGCTTTTCTTCAGCAGATAAACTGCAAGCTGCCTATTTATAGCATTGTCGTCAACAACGAGAATATCTCGCATGAATCTCCTTCTGAAATATACTAACCACGAGGCGTAAAGGCAATTACGAGAACCATCATCAGTGATTCAAATCTAATTTTTCGCAATTCCCTTTTAAATATAAATTCAAATAATCGTCATAAGTTTTTAACAGCAGTAGAAATGTTGCATGGCTGTAAACGGCACCATGCGCGCCGGGCGGAAAGATTCGCAGATCGGCATCTTTCCCCGCATTTTCCAATGCCGTCAGGAGTTGCATAGTGTTGATCGGATGAACATTGTCATCCATCATCGAGTGTACAAGAAGAAGTTTTCCCTTAAGGCTGTCGGCATAAGTCATAGCAGAACTTTTTATGTAACCCGAATCGTTTTCGGAGAGAAGTCCCATGTAACGCTCGGTATAAATATCGTCATACAACCGCCAATCGGTCACGGGCGAATTTGCAATTCCAACTTTAAAGACTCCCGGATGTGTGAGCATCGTAAAAACCGTGCTATAGCCGCCGTAGCTTGTCCCCATGATTGCCATCTTGCTTGAGTCAACATAAGAAAGCGTCGCGAGATAATGCGCTGTCTCGACAAAGTCGTGACTCTCCCAGTAACCTAATTTCTTGTAAACGATTTTCATGAATGCACTCCCGTAATTTGCATTTCCCCGGTTGTTCACATCCACGATGATGTATCCCTCTTGTGCCAGCAATTGATCCCATCCTGAAGACTCGAACGAATTATAAACCGAATGTGATTCCGGTCCACCGTATATAGCGAGTACGACCGGATATTTTTTGGTTGAATCAAAGTTAAAAGGTCTTATCATGGAGCAGTCTAACCTTACAGAGTCGGATGTTGTAAAACTGAAAAGCTTTCGAGGTGAATATTCGTGCGCCTGAATGAATTTGTTGACCGATGCGTTGTCTTCAAGCCTCTTAATCATTTTACCATCGGTATTCCACAACTCGACTTGCCGTGGCTGTTCTATATTAGAATATGTGTCGATGCAATACTTACAATTAGGAGACATATCAAGTTGGTGAAAGCCCGACACCTTCGACAAACGTTTTTCATTCGTGCCGTCAAAATTAATTGAATAAAGGTTTTCTTCTAACGGAGAAGCTTCAGCAGAAGTATAGTAAATAGTTTTCTTATCAGGATCGATTCTCAAAACTTTTATCACGTCCCAATTCCCATTCGTGACACGATTCAGCAGTGTACCATCATAGTCGTAGCGATAGATTTGATAATACCCGCTTCTATCCGAAACCCAAAAGAACTCACTCGTATTTTCCGGGAAAAACATCATGTCATCCACGTTCGTATAGAAATTAAAAATTGCGACCCATGTATCATTTTTTTCTTCCATGATAAGACGGCGATCGCCGTTTATCGCGTTGAAGAAATAAAGCTTTAAATCGTTTTGCGCGCGATTGAGGACAATCATCGCGAGCGTATTTGGTTTGCTCGTCCAATAAATTCTAGGGATATAAAAATCTCCCGTCTCGCCCGGATCAAGCCAGATATTTTTTTCCCCCTTGACATCAAGAACTCCAATTCGGACTTTCGGATTCGGATCCCCGACTTGTGGAATCGGAATTTTCTCCCATTCGTTGTGCAATCCTCCGTAATTTGAAATTTGTATTTCTGGTACGGGACTTTCATCAAATTGCCAATATGCAACATACTTGCTGTCCGGTGACCAGTTCCACGCTTGCGCTTGTCCGAACTCTTCTTCATAAACCCAATCGTAATGTCCGTCAAAAATATTTTTCGTTGCGTCGTTTGTTAATTGTTCCTCACTCCTTGAAGCAAAATCATAAACAAACATGTTCCCCTCGCGCTCGTACCCAACCATTGATCCATCCGGAGACAGCTCCGCCGTTCTTGCATTTTTAGCTGCAACCTTCAAATTTTTATCAGCTAATGAATAGACATAATAGTCGGAAATTCCTGACCTCCTGTAAATTTTCCTGAAATTCGTTTCGAACAATAAGTGCTTCGAGTCATGTGC